>DASUGD010000132.1:0-15416 GCA_036274195.1 Gemmatimonadaceae bacterium
CGCCCGCCTGCGTCGCGTCCTGCAGGAGCGCGCGTACCGCGCGCGTACGGCGGGCGAACGCCACCAGCTCCGCCGCGAGCTCTCCGCCGCCAGCGAGCTCGCGGTACTTGAGCATCAGCCGCAGCAGCCGATGCGACCAATCGAGCGCCAACGACGGCATCTCGAGCAAGCGGATCAGGTGCCCGGTCGGCGCCGGATCGATCACGATCCGCTCGTACATCCCTTCGGCAAGCGCGTCGCCGAGCCAGATGAGCGCGTAGAGCTCATCGATCCCCGGAGGAGCGAGCGCGAACAGCCGGCGCGCGATGGCGCGATCGTGGGCCGCGTCGAGGCCCGGGCCGAGTAGCGCGTCGAACGCGGAATCGACTCGTGACTCGTACTCGGTTCGCCATCGCGAGAATGCGGCGGTCGCGTCGATCTGGCGCGCGACGAGCCCATACCCGGCGCGCACCTGGACGTCGGCGTTGGCAATCGGCTGCGCAAGGGCGTCGGCAACGGACGGTGCCGGATCGGTCGAGACCAGCAACGTCCGATGACCTCGGCGCGCGGCGGCGAGCGCGAGGGCGCACGCCACCGTCGTCTTCCCGACCCCGCCCTTTCCGCCAACGACGATCACGGGCGGCAGCGAGTCCAGCGCCGGCGGCGCGGCGGGGAGCGCGGCAAGGGTCGTGCGGGGCGCGGGTGTCTCACGGGCTCGTGATCCCGCCGACCTCGGGCGCCTGTCGCGCGAGAGCTGCCTAACGCGCCGGCCCCACCGTTCCAGCCCGGGCACCCCTGGCTCGAGCACACCACAATCGTCCACGCCAAACAGCGTCGCGTCGGGAACGCCGCGCCTAACGGCTTCGATGGCGGCCTCCGCCTCCGGATCGCGCGTCCCGCCGATCACGTTCAGCACGACGGCGCGGACTGTCATGTCCATTTCAGCCAGCGTCGCGGCATAGCGCACGGTCTCGCCGAGCACGAGCGGCTCCGGTCGGGCAACGAGCACGACGGCCGCCCGTGTCGGGTCCGTCGTCAGGTCCCGAAGTCGCATGACCTTCGCTCGCAGGTCGTCGATGAAGGCATCCGCGGCGTCGGGGCGATAGTGGTGCAGGAGCGCGGAAACCATGAAGCGGTGCTTGCCCTGCATCGCGTCGAGCAGGTCGACAAGCGCGAGAAAGGTCTGGGGAAGTCCGAGCAACCGGAGCGTGTGGCCCGTCGGTGCGGTATCGAGGAGAACGCGTGTCCAGTCGTTTCGCCCTGGAAGCTCCGCGAGCGCGAGCAGCGCCATCGTTTCGTCGATGCCCGGCAGCGTCGAATCGACGAGTCCCCGAATGTCCTCGCGATCGAGGTAGGTGCCGCGATCGATGATCGTGGCCACGACATCGCCGAAGCGCGAGACGAAGTCCGCGCGGCCAGCAGCGGCGTCGAGCTGCGCCGCGGCGAGTGATGGGACGCCGGTGACGGCCCGCGGATCAGCAGCCAAGGGTGCGCCAAGGGCGTCGGCGAGTGTGCCGGCTGGGTCGGTCGAGAGCACGAGCGTCGGGACACCGCCTCGCGCGCTGCGCACGCCCAGCGCCGCCGCACACGTCGTTTTGCCGACGCCACCCTTGCCACCGACGAGCGTCCAGGTCGGGAGCGACGCGAGCAGCGCGTCGATCCCGATCATGCGTCGTCGTCGGACTCCCGCGCCACGCGCACCGGGCCACCGGCGGTGGCCATGCCGAGTCGCTCACGCCATTCGCGCACGTCGCGCAGCCGCTGCATCAGCACCGCCTCGCGTTGCGCGTACTCCGCGTCGTCGATGTCCCCGAGCTCCAGCAGCATCTGCAGCTCCATGAGCTCCTGCTTGACGGGCGCATCATCGACGAGCTCCTCCTCGACCACGCGCTGCACCTTGCCTAACGACCAGCGAATGCCGGCGACGGGGCCCGCGATCGGGAAGAACAGGAGCTTTGTGAGAAGACCCATGGCGGCGCGGGACGATGGGAAGCGGGAACGGGGAACCGGGAACTGGAACTCCTCACGGAGTCACGGTTCCCGATTCCCTGTTCCCGTTCCCGTTCAATTTGCCTTTTCCAGCTTCAGCTTGATGTTGACGAAGTTGTACGGCGGCCACGGGCCCGTGTACTTGAACGTCAGCAACTCTTCATAGCGACGGCTGACCTCTTTCACCTTGTCGTCGAACGCGCGCTCCTGCGTGCGCTCCACCAGAAAGGCCGCGTTCAGGATCATGCGGTCGCCGATCACCTTGTTGCTGCGACTCGCGACGGCGACCGGTTTCAGCGCCTCGTGGATGTCGGCGACGTATCGGCTCTGTACGCCCTCCAGCGCGGCTTCGACCAACCGGCCGAGCTGCATGCGCGCGAAGTACGTGGACGACGCGATGTTGCGGCTGATCTCGTCCTTGAGACGACGAATCTCGTCGTTCTCGCGCTCGAGGTTGGCGATCACCTTCTCGCGCTCCCACAGCACCTTGAGGCCGAACTCGATCTTGTCCTGCATCTTGTCGAGGACATCGCTGAACGCCTGATAGGTCGAGCGCAGCAGCTCCGTCACGTCGTCCTCGGAGCGGAACACCGTGCCGAACGACATGGGGATCACCGTGAACTCCCGCATGACCGTCTCGTTCACGAACTCGTGTGCGAGCACGTGCTCGCGCGTCGGATCGTAGATGACGAGCGGCGTGTCGCTCACGATCGCCGCGAGGTCCTGGTAGTGGACCGTGTACACGCGCTGGCCCCCGCCGATGCCGACGCTGCCGAAGTCCCTCGGCTTGTCGAGGCGGATGATGCAGTAGACGTACTTGCCCTCGACCGCCGGCTGCGCGATCGGTGGCGTCTCCGTGCGAACGGTCTGAGGCTCGGTCATCGGAGTGGCAGTTGGCGATTGGTGCCGCGCGCCCCGAACGGAAAGGCGTTACCCGGCACAAGGTACCTGACGGGCATTGGCTCGGGAATGGCCGTCTGCGCGAGTCAGGCCGCCTTCGACGTGGCCCGACCCCTCACTTGCCGGCTCGTCACTCATTGTGCTCGGCGCCTGTCGCGCAGCTTTGCTTCCAGACGTGATGTCGGGAGATCTTGTGAAGCAGCCGTTGATCGTCGCCATGCGGTCGGGAGTCGGGAATCGGGAAACCGGAAAACCGGAGACGGAAGACGGGTAAGATGCGGAAACCCTCGGGAGGCTCGACTCGCGTGGAGCGGCATCCCGAGGGTTCTACGATTCCCTATTCCCGATTCCCGATTCCCTACATCAGCCGCACTCGCTGAACCCACACACGTGGCACTTCACGCAGCCCTCGGCGTACTCGAGCTGCGAGCCACAGTCGGGGCACGTGCCGATGAACGACTCCGCACCCGTATCGAACGAGAGCTGTGCCTGCTGGCCAGTCGGCGTGACCTGCGAGACCGTGACCTCCTCTCGCGCCGGCGTCACCGGGCCGCGCGATTCGTGCAGCAGATCCTGCTGTACGCCAAGCTGCTTCTCCTGGTACCAGTCGTAGAGCGCGATACCAATGGCGTCGGGCACCGAGAGCACCTTGTTCGGGCCGAGCCCGACCGCGCGATCCGAGGAAATGCCGCGCAGCTGCTTGTGGATCTCCATGAGCGGGATCCCCGAGCGCAGTGCCAGCGAGATCAGTCGTCCCATGGCTTCCGCATCGGCCATCGCCGAGCCACCGGCCTTGCCGAGGTTGATGAAGACCTCGAAGGGCTGGCCGCGGTCGTCCTCGGTGACGTGAACGAACATCGTGCCTAACGGAGTCTCCTTGCGGATGGACGTGCCGCGGAGCTTGTCGGGGCGCGAGCGCTTCTGGCGACGCTGGAGATTCTCCGCTTCGGCGTCATAGAGCGCCTTCTTGAGGCGCTCGACCTCTGCCTCGAGCTCCGCCATCGTGCCCTTGAGGTCGGCGAGCTCGCGCTTGTCAGCGGGCGCGCCGTCACGCTCGGACTTCGCCTTGTCGGTCGCGCCCGTGGACAGCACCTGATTGTCGCGCGAGCCGTCGCGGTAGACCGTCACACCCTTGCATTTGAGGTCGTACGCGAGCTCGTAGATCGCGCGCACATCCGCGACGGTCGCCGTATGCGCGAAATTCGTCGTCTTCGAGATCGCCGAGTCGCAGTGTTCCTGGAAGGCCGCCTGCATGCGCATGTGCCACTCGGGCGCGATCGCGTTTGCCGTGACGAACACGCGCTGCCAGCGGACCGGCACTTCCGGGAAGTCGACTCGGCCCTCGCGCGCGATGCGCTCCATGAGGGCGTCGGAGTACCAGCCCTCCTTCTTCGCGATCGCGACGAAGTCCTCGTTCACATCGGGCATCATCACGCCCGCCTGGTTGCGCATGAACGCAACGGCGAAGAGCGGCTCGAGACCCGACGAGCAGCCGGCGATGATCGAGATCGTGCCGGTGGGGGCGACGGTCGTGACGTTGCAGTTGCGGAGCAACTGCATCGGGCGAATGCGCTTCCCTTCACCGTCGCGCGCACAGGTTTCGTCCGGGCCCCAGATGGAGCGGGCCCACTCGGGGAACGCGCCGCGGTCGTTCGCGAGCCGCTCGCTTTCCTTCTTCGACTCGACGTCGACGAACTGCATGACCTTCCGGCCGAACTCCACGCCCTCGGGCGAGTCGTAGGCGATCCCGAGCCTAACGAGGGCGTCGGCGAAGCCCATGATGCCGAGTCCGATGCGGCGAATGCGCTTGGACAGCGCGTCGATCTCGGGCAGCGGGTACCTGTTGACGTCGATGATGTTGTCGAGGAAGTGCGTCGAGAGCGCGATGTCGCTCGCGAACGCATCCCAGTCCATCGTGCCGTCGGTCACGTAATAGCCGACGTTGATGGAGCCGAGGTTGCAGACGTCGTACGCGAGGAGCGGCTGCTCGCCGCACGGGTTCGTCGCCTCGTACGCCCCGAGGTGCGGAACGGGGTTGTAGCGGTTGGCCTCATCGATGAAGAAACAGCCCGGCTCGCCCGTCCGCCACGCGCCGTCGATCATCTTGTTCCACACCATCTGCGCGTCGAGCTGCCCGACGACCTGCTTGGTGGTTGGATCGACGAGGTCGTAGCTCGTGCCCGCCTTCACCGCCTCCATGAACTTCGTGGTCACGGCGACCGAGATGTTGAAGTTCGTGACCTGCGTGAGGTCTTCCTTGCAGGTGATGAACTCCAGGATGTCCGGGTGATCGACGCGCAGGATGCCCATGTTGGCGCCGCGGCGCGTGCCGCCCTGCTTGACCGCGTCGGTGGAGGCGTCGTACAGCTTCATGAAGGACACGGGTCCGCTCGCCACGCCGGTGGTCGAGCGCACCATCGAGCCTTTCGGGCGCAACCGCGAGAATGAGAATCCGGTTCCACCACCGCTCTGATGGATGAGCGCCATCGAACGCAGCGTGTCGTAGATGCCGTTGCGCCCGTTGGAGAGCGCGTCTTCGACGGGCAACACGAAACACGCGGAGAGCTGGCCTAACGGCCGCCCGGCGTTCATCAGCGTCGGCGAGTTGGGCTCGAACCGACGCTCCGTCATGAGACGGTAGAACTGTTCCGCTGCTTCCGTGACTGCGCCCTCGCTCGCTCCGTACCGGCGATCAGCTTCCGCGACGACCGTCGCTACCCGCCAGAACATGTCTTCGGGCGTCTCGGTCGCCTTCCCGCTCGCATCCTTCACCAGATAGCGCTTTTCCAACACGGTACGCGCGTTCTGGCTGAGGGCGGCGGGGCCGGCAGGGGGCTTCGAGGGTAGGGGCATGTCGACTTCTCCCTGGTGAAACGTAGCGTTGGAACCGGGACCGACTGGGGCTGACCGAAGCGGGCACAACCTCGGCGGAAGCGAAGAGGGGCGCAGTTTATCGGCGTTCGTGAAACCGCGCCAGTGTCTAGCTAAGCGGTCCAGCACCAACGACTTGCTCTGCACACATCACGAATCTCAAACCGAGCTGCACTTTCCACGTCGTGAAAATTACACCGCTCTCACCTGCAATCCTAGGAGGCTTCCGCCACGGTCGACGTGCCCTGCCTAACGCGAATTTCGTCGCAACCCGCTCGGAGATTGCCGGTTGGCTTCATCCCATGCGCTCACGGCGGCGCCTGGCCAGGCATGCGGAGTAGAAGTCCGTGCGTGCTGCGAACGGAAGCGCGGTGACAGGGCCTTGCCTGCAAACACGTGGTGCACCACACGTGCCACGAGGCCTGCCGCACGGCTCCAAACCGGCGATGAGCTCAGCCTGAGTCCACCGCTCCGCTCGCCGACGTGTGCCGAGTGAACTCGCCCCGCCGATGACGCCCGGCGAGCTCGAGATACGCCGCGACCGCCTGTGCAGTCCGCTCGCGAAGCGTCTCGTCCGTCGTCCGCACGACCCTCGCCGGTACACCGAGCACGAGCGAGTTCGGCGGAATCACCATCCCCTCGCGGCACACCGCCCCGGCTCCAACGATCGACCCGCGACCGACCACCACGTGATTGAGCACGATCGCACCCATCGCGATGAGACAGTCATCCTCGACCGTCGCGCCGTGCACGATCGCGCGGTGCCCGATCGCGACGCGGGCACCGATCGTACAGGGCAGACCCGGATCCACGTGTATGACGACCCCATCCTGCACGTTACTGGACTCGCCCACCGTGATCGCCGCGGAGTCCGCGCGCAGCACCGCCTTGGGCCACACGGACGCGCCGGCACCGAGCGTCACATCGCCACATACGAACGCGTCGGGATGAATGAACGCGTCAGGATGGATACCGGCGCCGCTCACCGCCCGCTCCCGAGCGCGCGGAAATATGCTTCCAGCCCATCCGCCACGCCTAACGCGTAGCGCTCCTGGAACCCGGCCGTCTGCACGGCAGCCTCCTGCTCCGGCATCATGATGAACGCGCCTTCGGTCAGGACCGACGGCATCCACGGGTGCCGAAGGTCGGACAGGTTGTCGTAGAAGATCCCGAGATCCCGAAGCCCCATGCGACGCACCATGCCACGTTGGACCTCGCGGGCGAGCGGTTCGGACGACGGATGAAAATAGTAGGAGCCGGTGCCGTTCGCCGTGAACGGGTTGATCCCGTCGGGAAGCGCGTTGAGGTGGATCGAGACGAACGCGTGCGCGCCCGCTCGCCGCGCCATCACCGGGCGAATCGCGAGCGCGAGCGGGGCCGCCGTCGTTCGCGTCATCACGACCTTCGCGCCGCGCGACTCCAGGATCGCCTTGAGACGCTCGCTGATCGCGAGGGTCGCAACGGGCTCGTAAAGGCCCGTCGGGCCGGTCGAACCGGCGGGTGGGTGCCCGGCATTCACGACAATGGTGAGGCCCTTGAGCGGAGACGATGGGTCGATCGCGGGCGGACGTCGCACGCGAACGGTGAACACCCCGCGGTCCCACGACGGTAGATAGCCGTATGGCGCGCGCGCGAGGTCGATCTCATAACGCGCGCGATCGCTCGTCTCCTGATACCAGCGCACGCGCCGGACGAGCGAGTCGTCTGCCGTGTAGCCAATGATGTCGGAGTTGGCCTGCACGCCGTACAGGAGCACCACGAGCTTGTTCGCTTCCTCCCGGACCTCGAACGCGGGGCGCTCCCCGACCGGAATGACCACGTCGACCCAGTCACGGCCGCCGACGACGCGCGCATTCCCCGCGGTACGCCGCGGGGCAGGCGTGCCGGCCGGCAGCTCGGTGACGTCACTCGCGGCCACCCAGGCCTCGAGCGCTGCGTCGAGCCGCACGCGAACCATATCGCCGATGCGGCCCGTCGCCTGCAGCGTCGTGCCGGGAAGCAACAGCCACTTGTACGTCCCGTTAGGCACCGGCCTGACGATGATCACGCGATCCGTGTCAGGCACATCGGCCCCACCGGTCAGACGAACCCAGCGTGGGCGGGTCGTATCGTCGATCGTAATGTCCCGGATCGGGAACCGAACGCTATCGAGCCCGCGGCCGACGACGAGCTCGGCGTCCCGCAGCAGCGACGACGCCGGCACATCCGTCGCCCAAAGGTACGGGTCGCCCTCGGCGGCCAGCCGGAGCGACTCGAGCGCGCCGGCCGGGTTGACAAGCCGCACCTCCGACTTGTCGGCGAGACGAACGCCGACGCTCGCATTGCGTGGGGCCCGCACACTCACGCGAATCCGGTCGTCGGGGCGAGCAACGCGAGTCCCTCGAGGGGCGACGCTTGCCGAGTCCACGACGAGTCGCCCGGTATCGGCGAGCACGGGGCGCGACGCGGGCAGCTTGATCGTGAGGACCGCCCGCACCGTATCCCCTCCCCGCGCCGCGACGATCGTGTATTGCGGAGCGCTCGGGGGCGGAAGGGGGAGGAACGCGATGAAGGTCCCGTTCGGGACGACCGACACCGGCGTGCTATTGATCGTGAGCGTGGCCTTGCCGCTCCCCACGGTGCCGAAGATGAAGTTCGAGTCGCGCGCCTGAATCGTCGCTCCCGACGGCGGGTAGACGACCCGGATCGCGAGCGGCCCATCGACGAGTGGAACCGGTGGAAGCGCCGGGGCTACCGGCGCGGCGGGGGCGGCCGCGTGCCTGGGCGCCCGCGCGCAGGCCGACACCGCGGCGATGACGATGGCACAAACGATGGTCGTCCAGCGCGCACCGCGGCGGCGCGAAACGAACGAGCGATGCTCAGCCATGGGCTCAAGCTAAGCGTTCGTCCGGCGATCAGGGTGCGCCGGCACCGGGAGTGACGAGCGGCCGCTTTTTCGCGCGCCGCCACGTATTTCCATGGAGTTGCGAAACCTGTCGGGGCGGTCGGCGCGTACGGCCTGCGTTGATTGCCCTTGGTTTTGCCGACCCCTATATATTCGTGACCTTTCCCGTACCTCTGGCTGCTACGCCCGTCCGCCGCGACGCCACCGGAGCACGTTTGACGGTCAACCACCATCCGACGCCGACGGATCCGATCACGCCTCCGGGCGCGATCGTGCTTCACGTCTTCGCGCACTCGGACGTGGGCCGCACCAGGGAGCACAACGAGGACGCGTTCGTCGTCGCCGATCTCTCGCGTGGCGAGCCGCTTTCCTTCGACCATCTGCGGACGGAGCGGGCCGGCAGTCGCGGGATGCTGTTCATGGTCGCCGACGGGATGGGCGGGGCGGCCGCGGGCGAGATCGCGAGCGAAATGGCCGTCGAGGTCGTGTTGCAGCAGCTCCGCCGGCGGTGGCGCGACTCCAAGTCGGTGGATCCGGTCGCGTTCGTCGGGACCCTCAAGGCAGCCACCGAGGTCGCCAACGCGACGATCCATCACTACGCCGGCGACCATCCCGAGCTTCGCGGCATGGGCACCACGGCGACCATTGCCGGTCTCCTCGGCGACACCCTGTACCTCGCGCAGGTCGGTGACAGTCGAGCGTATCTGGTCCGGGACGGCGTAGCGATTCAGATCACGAAGGATCAGTCGCTGATGCAGAAGCTCATCGAGGCCGGAGAGATCACGGTCGAGGAAGCGGAGATGAGCGACCGGCGCAACATCATCCTTCAGGCACTCGGTCCGGAGCCGCACGTGAAGATCGACCTGACCCACCAGCGCGTGCGGCGCGACGACGTCCTCGTTCTCTGCAGCGACGGGTTGTCCGGGCTCGTGAAACCCGAGCAGATCGCGCAGGCCGTCACTGAAGAAGCGAATCCCGAGCTAGCCGCCGAGCGCCTCGTGGATCTGGCGAATGCGTCCGGGGGGCCGGACAACATCACGGTCGTGATCGCGCGCTTCGACGGCACCGGGCTCGAATCCGCGGCCCCGGTCGACGAGATCGGGCATCGTGTGTTCGATTCGCCGGAGCTCGTGACGCCAACGTCCACGTCGCCGGTTCTCCGGGTCGAGTCGGTTTCGGAGCCGATTGCGCCGCTTCCGCCAGCGGTGTTCGAACGGATGCCGCCACCGATGGAGCGGCAGCGCCGCGGGAAGCTGTACGTGCGCGTCGTGGCCGCGGTGGGAATCGTGCTGACGCTGCTCGTCCTCTGGCAGATTCTGACGAAGCTGTAGGCGCGTCAAACGCGACGCAGGAGCCAGCGGCCAGTCGCGCGAAGCATTGGCGTGCTCGGAGTCCAGCAGGCGATGGTGAGGCTGGCCCCGGGCGTGTCGGGGGTCGTCGCCGGATGCCCGCACCATACCACCACCGATTCGCGTCCGAGCCGCCGTGCCTCTGCGCATAACGCGGCGACATCCTGCTGGGTGTTGGAGATGCCTCTGGGCGGATGGACGATCACGACGAGCGCGGCCCGAGTGCCGGCCGACGGGGCCGTGACGGGCCTAACGCTGGAGGCGGCCTCACCGGCGTCGACGAGGCCACTGGTGAACCCCGCGATCGCCGCGGCCGCCTGGTCGCCGCGGGTCGCGACCACTGCGACCTCCGTTGGCGTGGTCACGCGCACGTTTCGCCCGCGGACGACCGAAATCGTCCGCTCCGCCGTTTCATCGAGCCACGCGTCGTCAACTCGTTCGTCCTTCAGCGCCGCCACCGGACCGGCCGCCATTTCGGCCCGCAGACGGCGTCGCGTCGCCGCCTCGTGCGCGCGCTCGCCATCCAGCGTGTGGTGCTCGAGGGCGTCAATGAGCGCGCGCAGCTCGACGTCCAGGTTGACGGGGCGCAGCACGATATCGACGCCTGCGGCCACGAGATCTGCCGCGCGCACGCGATGCCCCAAACGGGTCGCGAGGAGTGACGCGTCCGCTACGGCGAGCCCGTCGTACCCGAGTTGCGTACGGAGCAGGCGGCCGAGAATCGGACGAGAGAGTGACGCGGGCGTTCCCGACGTATCGAGAGCCGCGTAGCTCGCCTCCGCGACCACGATGCCGGCGACCCCCGCGTCGATCGCCGCCCGAAAGGGAACGAGGTCCGAGGCGTACAGCGCGTCCTCGCTCTCGCGCACCGTCGGGATACCAGTCAATACATCGGTGACCGCGCCGCCTCCGGGGAATGCGCTGGCGAAACAGAGCACGCCTTCCGCCTGCGCGGCATCGATCCACTCGGCGCTGGCGGCGGCGACATCCGCCGCCACGAGGCCGAACGCGTCGGCGCGTGGCGTCCTCGGCACGTCGCACGACGGGGCGAGGATCGCATTGCAGCCGGCGAGGCGCGCCTCGTGAGCGACTGCACGTGCCACACGGCGTACGACCAGCGCGTCGCGGAGGGAAGCGATCGCCGCAGCGGGCGGCACGGACAGCGGACGCGTACGCCAGGAGGACGACGTCAGGTCCGCCGGCGCGATTGCCACGATGGGCGCGTCGCCGGCAGTTCTGCGGATCGTGCCGCTGAGCTCCGCCACGGCATCGCGCGTCCCGCCTTCGACGACGAAGCCACCGACGCCGGCAGCGATTCCCCGCATCACAGCAGGCAGCGCCGGCGCAAAGCCGGCGGTCGGGTCCCAGCGCACGGCCGGAAGCAGCAGCTGCGCGAGCTCGCGCATGGCGTGGTTGCCTAACGCCGATCAGGCCGGGGTGAGCTGCCCGAGGATGCGTGGCCCGCGCGCGCCGGTGACGGTCGGGAGGTTGCCAGGCTCGCGAACGAGGTGCAGGTACCCAAGCAGCGCGAATGCCACCGCTTCCTTCGCCTCGCCATCGAAGAACACGTCGCTGAAGCGGCGGACCGTGAACGACGGGAGCGCCTTCGCGATCGCGTCGACCAGCGCCGGGTTCTCCGCGCCGCCGCCGGATACGATGAGCTCAGTCACTGGCTCCGGCACGAAGCGACGCAGCGCATCGGCGATGCTTGCGGCCGTGAGCGCCACGGCCGTCGCCGCGAGGTCCCCTGGCGTCGCGTTAGGCTTCGTGGCGCGACATCGCGCCACGAATCGCGCGATGAACGTCGGGTCGAACAGCTCGCGGCCGGTCGACTTGGGTGGTGGGCTCGCGAAATACGGCTCCTCGAGCGCCTCCCGAACCACGGCGTCGATCGGCGTGCCGCTCCGTGCCAGGCGTCCGTCGACGTCGTACGACAGCCCCGGCGCGACCGCGCGCGTGACGCCATCGATCACCACGACACCGGGCCCCGTGTCGAACGCGCGGGTCGACGACGGCACACCACCCGGCGGCACGATCGTCACGTTGCCGATCCCGCCGAGGTTCTGCAGCGCACGCCACTCGGTGGCGTGGGCGAAGAGGAGCGCATCGGCCGCCGGGACGAGGGGGGCACCCTGCCCTGCCGCCGCGACATCGCGCACACGGAAGTCGCTCACGACATCGATTCCGGTTCGCTCCGCGATCACGGCTGGCTGACCGAGCTGCCAGGTGGAGTGGCCGGGCTCATGCCAGACCGTTTGCCCGTGGCTCGCAATCGCCGCTACCGACGACCGGCCGACGCCGGCCGCCGCCATGGCAGCGATCGCCGCATCGGCGAGCCAGTCACCGAGATCGAACGCCAGGCGACAGTACTCGCGCGGCGTCGCGCCCACGAGCGCCTGCGACAGCCGTTCCCGCTGTGGCGCGTCGTACGCCTGGACGCTCGTGCCTAACAACTCATAGACGATGCGGCGGTCGGGTCCGCGACCGAACCGAACGACAGCCGCCGAGATGCCGTCCAGCGACGTACCGGACATGAGTCCGACGACGATCCGTTCGTCCGAGCTCGCGGCCGTCACGACTGCACCGGCGGTGGCGCGTCGGTCACGACGCGCCGAATCACGCCGCCTGCCCCCGCGAGCGCCTGCTCCGCGGTTTCGCGGTCGACGCCGAGCTTCTGCATGACGATCGCAGTCTTCACCCGCTTGCCCGCCGCCTCGAGGAGCGACCGCGCTTCGTCGCGCGACACGTGGCACACCTCGACGACGATGCGCTCGCTGCGATCGCGCAGCTTTGCATTCGTGGCCTTGAGGTCGACCATCAGGTTGCCGTACGTCTTGCCAATGCGGATCATCGCCCCGGTGGTGATCATGTTGAGCACCATCTTCGTCGCGGTCCCCGCCTTGAGCCGCGTGGACCCCGTGACGACCTCCGGCCCGACGATCGCGATCACGGCGACGTCGACGTGCGAGAGCAGCTTCTCCGACACGGGCGTGCAGGCGATGATCGCGGTGCGCGCGTTGCGCTCGCGCGCCCGCTCGATCGCGCCGTGAACGAACGGGGTGGTTCCAGACGCGGCGATGCCGACGACGACATCGCGCTCTCCGACGTTATGCTCGTCCATCACGGCCGCGCCGCCGGCAGGGGAGTCCTCGGCTCCCTCCTGAGCGCGGAGAATGGCCGGGAAGCCGCCTGCTATGATGCCCTGGACCATCTCGGGATCGCTGCCGAACGTCGGCGGGCATTCGCTCGCGTCGAGGATGCCCAGGCGTCCCGAGGTGCCGGCGCCCACGTAGAAGAGCCTCCCGCCTTTTCGAAACGCGTCCTCGGTCAACGACACGAGGTGCGCGATCTCGGTGCGCTGGCTCGCTACGGCATCCGCCACCGTGCGGTCCTCGGCGTTCATGAGGTCGACGATCTCGAGCGCGCTGGCGAGATCGATGTTCGCGGTTCGCGGGTTGCGGCGTTCGGTGATGCGCGGGTCGGAGGGGGGCGCCTGACGAGTCACGGGCTTAACTTATCGGGCACGAGCGATTGCGGGCAACCGATCGCTGTGTGTCCGTAACGACCGGAGCAGTGTAATGCACACGATGATGGTGAGACGATTCGGGACAGCCACTGTGGTGCTGGCGATTGGCGCGGCAGCCGCGTGTCATCATGCGACCGTGTCCTCTACCCCGCCGGCGCAATTTCCGACTGATTGGCGGTTCAAGGCCGGCGAACAGGGCACGTTCGCGCCAACGGCAGTCGTCGCGAGCAATAGTGCGCTGGCGAGTGCCGCCGGCGATGAGATCATGCGCGCGGGTGGCAACGCCGTGGACGCCGCGGTGGCAACGGGGTTCGCGCTGGCGGTGACCTTTCCCTTCGCGGGCAATCTTGGCGGCGGCGGCTACATGGTCATTCGGATGGCGGATGGCCGGACGGCCGCGGTGGACTACCGCGAGATCGCGCCACTCGCCGCAAGTCGCGACATGTACCTCGGGCCCGACGGAAAGCTGACGGACGAGAGCGTCGTCGGGTATCGGGCGTCCGGCGTGCCTGGCGCCGTCGCAGGGATGAGCGCGGCGCTCGCGAAGTTCGGGACGATGTCCTTACGCGAGGTGTTGCAGCCGGCGATTCGTCTCGCCGATGAAGGTTTCGTCGTCGACAGCGTGCTCTTCACCTCGCTCGACCACAACCGCGATTACATCGAGCGGTTCGATGGAAAGACGGCGTTCTTTCCGAACGGCGCGCCGCTCCAGCCGGGAACGCGGTTTCGGCAGCCCGCGCTCGCGCGGACACTCAGGCTGATCGCCGAGCAGGGACCCGATGCGTTCTACAGGGGCGAGGTCGCGGACTCGCTCGTCACAGGAATGAAGCGAGGCGGCGGGATCATCACGAAGGAGGATCTCGCGCGCTACAAGCCCGAATGGCGTCAGCCGATCGCGTCGACCTACCACGGGTACAAGCTGCTCACGATGCCACCGTCGTCGTCAGGCGGCGTGACCATCACCGAGACGCTCAACATTCTCGAGACGTTCGATTCCCTTCCGCCGTTTGGCAGCGTGGGCTACACACACGCGCTGGCCTCCGCGTATCAGCGCGCGTTCATCGATCGCAACTCCAAGCTGGGCGACCCGGCATTCGTGCACGTGCCGCTCGACAAGCTCACGAGCAAGGCCTACGCGCGCGAGCTCCGCAAGACCATCGCGCCCGATCGCGCGAGCCCGACACCGGTGCTCGAGCGATCGATCGCCGATGGCGACCACACGACGCACTACTCGGTGGTGGACG
Organism: Gemmatimonadaceae bacterium; assembly: GCA_036274195.1. Lineage (GTDB taxonomy): Bacteria > Gemmatimonadota > Gemmatimonadetes > Gemmatimonadales > Gemmatimonadaceae > JAJKIV01. The sequence goes on from DASUGD010000132.1 coordinate 14,743, forward strand.
GCGCGGGCAACGCGGTGGCCACAACGACGACGATCAACAACGGCTACGGGTCGGGGGTTTACCTGACCGGTCCGGGGTTCTTCATGAACGACGAGATGGACGACTTCGCAGCGCAGCCCGGGAAGCCGAACATGTTCGGGCTCGTCCAGGGGGAGCAGAACGCGATCGCGCCGGGCAAGCGCATGCTGAGCGCGATGTCGCCGACGATCGTGCTGGACCCGCAGGGCAAGCTCCTGCTCGTCGTGGGCGCGGCCGGCGGCCCCAGGATCATCACGGCCACGTCACAGGTGATCCTGAACGTGATCCAGAATCACATGACGCTCGCGGACGCGATGCGCGCGCCACGGCTCCATCACCAGGCGCTGCCGGACACGCTCCGGTTCGAGGAACACGGCCTAACGCCGGCGGTTGTCGACTCGCTCAAAGCGATGGGCTGGAGCGTGGACCCGTTGCGCGCATCAGCGAACGTGAACGCGATCATGCACGCTGGGAGCGGATGGGTGGCCGTCACGGAGCCCAGGGATCGAGGGCCGAGTCGGGCGGTGGGGCACTAACGGGAAACGGGAACAGCCGGGAAACGGGAAACGGGAAACGGGAAACGTAGAGCCCTCGGGAGGCTCATCTCGCGTCGAGAGGCCTCCCGAGGGTTCTCCGTTTCCCGTTTCCCGTTTCCC
>DASUGD010000133.1:0-2508 GCA_036274195.1 Gemmatimonadaceae bacterium
GAAACGGAGTCCAGGCAGGAGGAGACTCTCCGCGGCATCGCGGAAGCGCTCGGAGGCGACAATGATCGTCGGATGATTCGCCGGCCGGAAGAGTCGACTGACGCGCTTAGTGCAACGACGCTAGACCTCGACGACGAGATCGGACACGAAGCCGATCCCCTCGTCGCGATAGCCACGCTGATTGCTGATCACGCGCGTGCTCCCAATCGCATAGTCGACGCAGTAGTGCGTGTGCCCGTGGATCCAGAGCGCCGGCGCGAGCTCCTCCACCAGGCCGCCGAGGTTCGACGCATAGGCAGCGCTCACCGGGTCCTGGGCGTAGCGCGGCGAGAGCGACCGGGCGCTCGGCGCATGATGCGTCACCACCACCGTCGTTCGACCAGTCTCGCCGAGGGCCTGCTCCAGCCACTCGCGCGAGCGTCTGTGGAGCCGAATGGTGTCGGCCGGGCGGAGCCGCCGGAATTGCGGGCTGACGCGAATGCTCCGGTAATCGACCATGGCGTTGAGCACCGCGTCCGCGACCCAGGGGTGAGGACCGAACAGATTCAGGTCGGTCCAGAGGGTGCATCCGACGAAACGCACACCGGCCAGGTCGGCCGTCTCGTTCTCGAGGAACGCGATGTCGAGCGAGACCGCCCGCTCGCGGAGCTCGTCGGTGAGCTTGGGGATCGCCTCGCCGTAGTACTCATGATTCCCGGCGACGTAGACGATCGGCTGATGCGGAAAGACCGAGCGCGCCCAGTCGAGGCCCTTCGTACTGTGATCGATGTCGCCCGCGAGCACGATCACATCGGCGTCGACGGCATCCGGCTGGTAGCCAGCGAACTCGCGGTGCAGATCGCTGAGGATGTGAAGGCGCGGCAGGACGAGAGTGGCTAGAGAGAGGGCGGCAGCTCGGCCACCTTCGGCTTCCGCTCGGCGAGAAAGCGATCGATCGCCTTCGAGGTGAAGAGCACGAAGGCAGCGTACGTCGCCGCCGCTCCGAATGCCAGTGAGAAGAATGCCCACATCCGCGAGCCGGATCCGGGCAGGATTGCCATCGCCACACGCGTGAGCGCCAGCAACGCGCTCCACAGCGCGAGCAGCATGCGCGCCCACCGGGCGCCCCCGAACGCGAGCAGCGCGAGCAGGAGGAACGCGGCCACTCGGCCGAGCTGCACGAGGGGATTGAACGCGGGCTCGCGCAGCCAGACGCCGAGCGCCACGTAGAGGAGGAGAAGGGTCACTGCTCCCACGGCGCCGAAGAACTCGAGGCGCCCACGTTCGGCGGATGCGTCCACGCCCACCTCCTGTCGGTAGGGTTTGCAGGAACCGCGGGAATCAACATGGCGGAAATGCGAGCGCCGCGCGAAGCGCGGCGCTCGCGACAGCCGGAACGAGCTGCTAGTGGACTGTAAAGAAAGTTCAGCCAGCACGAATGCGATGCTTGGGATTGTTGTAGGCCCACCGAATCGGCTGACAGGTTTTGTTGTGGAGGCGGATGTACTGCATGAGCTTGCGCCGGAGGTCGGCCGTGGACGTGAAGATGCCGCGGGCGATCAAGTCGCGTTCGATCTTCGCGAACCAGAGTTCCACTTGATTGAGCCACGAGCTGTAGGTCGGCGTGTAGTGCAGCGTGACCCGCGGGTGGGCCGCGAGCCAGGCGTCGACCGCCTTGGTCTTATGCGCCGACAGGTTGTCGGCGATCAGATGGATCTCACGGCGCGGCGACTGCGTCGCGAGCACGCGGTCCAGGAAGCGCAGGAACTGCGCGCTGGTGTGGCGGGCCGCGGTCATCCCTTCCACTTCGCCGGTGGCGACGTTGAGCGCGGCGTAGAGCGACAGGGTGCCGTTCCGTTTGTACTCGAACCCGTGGCGCTCGGCGCGCCCGGGCGAGAGTGGCAACACGGGATCGAGCCGGTCCAGGGCCTGAATCGCGGTCTTCTCATCGACCGAGAACACGACGGCGTTCGTCGGCGGCGCGAGGTACAAGCCAATGATATCAGCCGCTTTGGCCTCGAAGTCCGGATCGTCACTCGTGAGGTAGCGCTCGAGTCGGTGCGGCTTGAGGCCCGCGCGCTGCCACACCCGGGCGACCGTCACATGGCTCACGCCGATCACGGCGGCCATGCGGCGCGTGGTCCAATGGGTCAGCGGGGCCGGCGGCGGCTCCTGGGTCTTCGCGAGGATCTTGGCCTCGACGCGGGGATCCAGCCGATCCGGCCGGCCACTGCGTGGGCGGTCCCCCAGCGCGAGGATGCCCGCCTCGACGACGCGACGCTTCCATTGGGCGATGAACTTGTCCGTCACCCCGTACGTCGCGCAGATGGTCGCGTACGACTGCCCCTCGGCGAGGGCCAGGATGACGCGGGCACGTCGGACCAATCCCGCGCCCACGGTCGTCGCGCGCACCATACTGCTCAGAATGCGCCGGTCATCCGGCGAGAGCTCGAGTTCCATCGCAGGAGAAAACATGCACCTGCCATCAGCAAGATGCATGCTTTCCACATTTCAGTTACGATCCACTAG
>DASUGD010000134.1:0-35520 GCA_036274195.1 Gemmatimonadaceae bacterium
GTTCGCCGGTGGCATCTTTCGGCCACGTCCAGCGAATGCCGCGCGACGGCCCGCGCGGGCATCGCGAGCACGAGGCTTCGACTGACCGGCGGCTCCGCCGGAGGAGGTACGATGGCAACCGCGAACCTCACCGAGCTCCTCGACCGAGAGGGCATCAAGTACATCACGATCCAGCACTCGCGCGCCTACACTGCTCAGGAGGTCGCGGCCGCCGCACACGTCTCCGGCAAGGAGATGGCGAAGACGGTCGTGACGAAGATCGACGGCAAGCCGGCACTCGTCGTGCTGCCCGCCGGCGAGAAGGTGGACTTCGACCAGATCCGCGCCAACACGGGCGCTCACGACGTCGAGCTCGCGACCGAGCAGGAGTTCGCCACGCTGTTTCCTGGATGTGAGCTCGGCGCGATGCCGCCGTTCGGGAATCTCTACGGGCTGGACACGTACGTGACCCGCAGCCTCGCGGACGACGACGAGATCGCGTTCAACGCCGGCACGCACACGGAGCTGATCCGGATGCCATACCGCGACTTCGAGCGCGTCGTGCACCCGAAGTCCATCGACAAGCGAGCGGACGCGAGGTAGACGGCCATACTCCCGAGCGCGCGCCGTCCGGTCCACTTCCTCGACGACCAGCGCCGAAACCGCCGGCGCAGCGTTCGATTTGGTGTCTTCGCCGTCACCGCGGTCGCGATCGCGGGACTTCCGCTGTGTGTCCTGATCGCCCCGCTGTTGCTTGGCGGCGTGCTGGTCGTTGCGCACGTGATCGACCTGGTCGAGCCGCTCGGCGTCGAGCAGTGGGCGGCCCTGCACGACGCGATCTTCGTTGGCCCGACTCTCTACAGGAAGCTGGTCGGCCACGAAACCGCCATTTCGTGGCGGGCGCTCGCGCTCATTTACGTCGCGCCCGGTGCAGTTCTCATGATGGTGACGTGGCCGTTCGTGCAGCTGCTCTCGCGGAGTGCAGGCGTGGGATCGCTTCTACGCCGCCTCGATTCGCGATCGCCCGACCCGCAACGACTGGCCGAGCAGCAGGTGGTGAACGTCGTAGGCGAAATGGCCGTGGCAGCTGGCGTGCGGGAGCCCGCGGTGGGCGTGATCGAGTCGGACGCAGTCAACGCCGTGGCTGTCGGTCTCACCACCAACGACGCGACGATTCTCGTCACGAAGGGGTTCCTCGACCGGCTGGACCGTGACGAGCGCCAGGCGATGGTCGCGCATCTCATCGCGTCGGTGGGCAACGGCGACCTCGAGATTGCCGCGACGATCTTCTCCGTATTCGAAACCTGGGCGCTCATCGCCGCGCTCCTCGAAACGCCGTTGAGCGCGCGGCGGCGCGCGTTCGTCCGGCAGTTCGTCAGGCTCGCCTACCACGCGGCGCGTGGACGTGTGGACGAGCGTGAAGCGCGGTCGATGGTCGACGCGCTGCTCATCGGGTCCGGTCAGGATGTCGAGGACTTCCTCTCGATGATCGAGTCCGTCCACCCTTCGTCGTTCGGGAACGGCTGCTACATCATCGTCGTGCAGATCCCGCTCATTGCGAGCGTTGGGCTCGGGCTGATCGCGGCGCGAGAATCGACGAATCTGTTCACGCTGTTGGTGCTCGGCCCGTGGCTCGGCGCGATGTGGCGCGCACGTCGCTACCTTGCCGACGCCACGGCGGTTCAGCTGACGCGAAACCCCGATGCCCTGGCGAAAGCAGTGCGGACCCTGTCGAGCAGCGACGTCGAGGTGCCCGGCGGCTGGCCCGTCCACTTTCTGTTCCCGGCCTGGGTGCCGGTGCCCGTCACGCCCGATTCGAAGTTCGCGGGCGCGTCGACGCAGGCCGCGCGCATGCGCGTCGAACCCGAGCCGCGCCTGCGCCGTCTTGCCGCACTCGGTGCGCTGACGGGGGATCACTCCCGCGTTAGGCTCGCGCAGCGCGTTCGGTCGGCGCTGTCGGAATGGCGCGACGTCCGAAATCTGATCGGCTTGATCATCGTGGCGACCGCGCTGATCTCCGTGCTCATGCTCGTGACCATGCTGTGTGCGTCGCTGCTGCTGATGATGCTGTGGTACCTCCTCCGATGGATCACGCTCCCGTCGAGGTTTCTGAGGGGCAATCGGTAGCCGTGCGGCCACTGCACGGCTGACGCCTCTTCCGCGCGCGGCGCCGTAGCCATATATGAAGACCGTGGCCAGGATCGGTGCCCGGCGTCGCGCGAAGCTCGACAGGGAGACGCCGCCGGCGACAGCGCTCGACGACGCCCACGCCGCGCTTGCGCGCGGAGACTGGGAAGAGGCGCGCCTGCGCTTCGATCATGCCATCAGGGAAGCCCCATCCGCCGAGGCCTGGGAAGGGTTCGCCACAGCGACGTCCTACCTGGATGAAGGTGACGTCTCGCTCGCCGCGCGCGAGGAGGCGTTCCGCCGCTACCGCGAAGCAGGGAACGCGCTCGGGGCGGCTCGGTGTGCCGGCTGGCTGGCGAACGATGTCATGGAGTTTCGAGGTGACCCCGCCGTCGCCAACGGCTGGATCCAGCGTGCGCAGAGCATTCTGGCCGACACGCCAGCGCCGTCCGCAGAGGGGGCGCTGCTGCTCGCGCTCCGCGCCCACATGACGCTGCTCGGCGAGAACGACGCGGTTGCGGCACGGCGTTTGTCCGACGAGGCGATCGCGCTGGCCCGCCAGTGCGGCGCTGTCGATTCCGAGATGATCGCGCTCTCGGTTGGCGGCTTGGCGATGGTTACGCAAGGCCACGTCGCCGAAGGGATGAGCCGCCTCGACGAGGCGACGACGGCTGCCGTGGCAGGCGAGATGCGTGACCCGAGCCTCATCGCGACCGCGTGCTGCATCCTCATCCACGCCTGCGAGCAGGTACGCGACTATTCACGTGCGGGCCAGTGGTGTGAGCGAGTACGGATCCTGGCAGACCGATGGCGGATGGGGAGCTTCTTCGTCATCTGCCGTACACAGTACGCCGCGATCCTCATGTCGCGCGGAGATCTCACCGCAGCGGACAGGGAGCTCGAAGCGGCAGTCCGAGCCGCGGAGACGCGCCGCCCCGCACTCATGCGAGGCGCCCTTGTACGGCTTGGCGAGTTGCGACGGCGGCAAGGGCGGCTCGAGGAGGCAGACGCACTCTTCCAGCGCATGGGCGCGAACCCGTTCGCGGTGCTGGGGCGCGCGGAGCTGGCGCTCGAGCGCGAGCGGGCGAGCGACGCGGTGGATCTCCTCGAGGGGTTGCTGCGCCGGATACCGTCCGACCTGCGCGCCGAGCGAATCCGCACGCTGGAAGTCGCCACTCGCGCGTACGTCGCCTGCCGGCGATTCGATGACGCGCAGCGCATGATCGACGAGTTGGCCCCGCTCAGTGCGATGGTCGGAACGGAACCGCTGCGTGCCGCGCTCGCCTCGGCACGCGGGGTGTTGCTTTCGGCGTTAGGCGAGCGCAACGAGGCCCGCCATGCCCTCGAGGAAGCAATCGAGCTGTACGAAGCAGGCGAAGAGAGGTACGAGCTCGCACGCACGCGTGTGGAGCTGGCGAAGGTCCTGAGCGCACTCGGCAAACGCGCGGCCGCGCTGACCGAGGCCTCGCTGGCGGCGCAGATATTCGCGGCTATGGGCGCCGCGCTCCAGGGGCGGAATGCCGCGGCGCTCGGGCGACGGCTTGTCGGTGGCACGCGCCGGCGTGGAGTTTCGGCGCCGGACGCTCTTTCAGCGCGCGAGCTCGAGGTGCTTCGCCTCGTCGCCGACGGGGCCGGTGACAAGGCCATCGCCAGACGTCTTCGACTCAGCGAGCACACTGTACACCGGCACATCTCGAACATCCTGCGGAAGCTCGACGTGTCCTCACGTGCGGCGGCGGTCGCGCACGCAGCCCGGCATCAGCTGCTGGCATAGATGGCCGATTCCGGCCATCCATGGCCGGCGAGGTCGATGACCTGATCTCGCGACGCGCCACGGCTACCGACGCCGTACCGTCCTGTCACACTCGGACAGGGAGGCAGTCGTGTCGTACCTTTTCATGGCCTTGCTGCTTGGCGTCGTCGTCGCCGAGCGCACCGGCGCCCAGAATGTTGCTCCGTCGTCGTCGCGTGATGCCAGGATCGCGAATGCACTGACCGCCGCGCCTGAAGAGATCACGCGCAGCGCTACCGTCAAGGACTGGCCCCGCAAGGAAGGCGAGGGGCTCGCCCTTTTGCGACAAGGCACGAACGAATGGGTCTGTCTGCCTGACGACCCGACGACGCCGGGGAACGACCCCGTTTGCATGGACCAGACGTTTCACGATGCGTTGGTAGCGTACTTCAGCGGTCAGGCGCCGAAGGTCACGCGCGTCGGATACGCGTACATGCTCACCAGCGACGCGCACGGAAGCAACACGGACCCGACCGCGAAGAGCGCAACGCCGGCCAACCAGTGGCATCATGCAGGTCCGCACGTCATGGTGATCTATCCCGATGCGAAGCTGCTCGATGGCCTGCCGACGAAACCAAGCGCGTACGGCCCGTACGTAATGTTTCCGGGAACGCCCATTGCGCACGTGATGCTGCCGGTTCAGAGCGGGTACGGCCGCTCGCACGCGGGCGCGGCCAATGCCCCGGCAGACAAGCGTCGATGACAGGTCGGTGCCTCGGGACTCCAACACGTCCCGAGGCACGCGGGTATTGTTGACTTCCGACAACACGGGTGCGAGCTTAGTGTCGAAATTCGACAACTCATCCTCGAGGGTGCCTAACGTGGGCGCGCGTCCGCTGGTGGGCGACCAAGAACATCCGCGCCGGCATGGATCGGCCGCTGCCGCGGCGCACCGCCCTGCTGGCCTTCGGGGGAATGGATCGAGTCTCCGAGGAAATCCGTGACGTGCGGCGCATCGCCTGGATCGACGACGCCGTGCACGATCTCCGCCACGCCACACGCGGCCTCCGCCGATCGCCAGGGTTCGCTCTGAGCGCGATCGCCGCGCTCAGCCTCGGCATCGGCGCGAACACCGCCGTGTTCGCGGTCGTTCACGCTGTCGTCATCGCACCGCTGCCGTATGCAGAGCCGGAGCGGCTCGTCCGCGTGTGGGAAGCGAATCCGGCGCAGCGGATCGAGCGCGCAATGGTCTCGCCGGGGACGCTGGTGGATCTGCGGCAACGGAGCCGAACGCTCGAGCGCGTAGCCATCTTTGGCGAGCGCGAGATGCTCTTCACCGACGACCGCCAAACGTGGGCGGCTCGTGCCGCCGCCGTTTCGCCTGCGCTCTTCGACGTGTTGAGCGTCCGCCCGGCCGCTGGTCGGGTATTCGCCTCGGAAGACGGCCGCACGGCCTGGACGGGGTCGCCCGACGACGTCGTGATCAGCTATGGGCTGTGGCAGCGCCAGTTCGGTGGGGAACCCGACGTCGTGGGCCGGACGATCCGCATGGACTACCGGTGGGCGTACAAGATCATCGGCGTGATGCCGTTAGGCTTTTCGTTTCCGCCACACACCGATGTCTGGGTGCCGCTGACGTATGGCCCAACCCTGTCACCGCTCGAGCGACAGTTCCGCTACTACGGCGCCATCGCCCAGCTGCGACGAGGCCTGACGATTGACCAGGCGAAACGGGAGGCCGCGAAGATCGCCACCGACCTCCAGACCGAGCTCCCCGCCTCGAACGCCGGCTGGACGATCGAGTTGGCGCCGCTCGACCAGAGCATCGTTGGCGGCGCGCGGCCCGCCCTGCTCCTGATGCTCGGTCTCGCCACCTGCGTGCTGCTCATCGCGTGCGGCAACGTCGCGACGCTGGCGGTCGCGCGCGCGACCGCGCGGCGCCCCGAGCGGGCCGTGCGCACGGCGTTAGGCGCCGGAAGGGGCCGTCACGTCCGGCAGTGGTTGGCGGAATCGCTGTTGCTCGCGGGGTTGGGCGGCGCGGGCGGCGCTCTTGTGGGTTACTGGAGCAACCGACTGCTGCTCGCGCTGGCCCCGCGCGACATCCCGCGGCTCGACGAGGTCGGGTTCGGCGCCTCCGCAGTCGCCTTCGTGGTGCTCGTGGCGGTCGTCGTCGCGCTCATCGTCGGGGTGGTGCCGGCGCTTCGCGCGCGCGACGCCAGTCCACTCGATGCGTTGCGCAGTCGCACGCTGAGCAGTGGACCGGGCTCCGCGCGCGCTCGCGAATGGCTCGTCGCAGCGCAGGTCGCGCTGACGTGCGTTCTCACCGTGGCCGCCGTGCTGCTGCTTCGAAGCTTCGAGCGCCTGCAGAGCACGGATCTGGGGTTTCGCCGTGAGTCGTTGCTCTCGGCCGAGCTTCGCGTCCCGGCCGGTCGATTCTCGGCTTCGCCGCCATGGTTCCAGCGCGTCGAGTATTACGACCGTCTCATCGCTGAGCTCAGCCGAATCCCCGGCGTTCGGGCGGTCGGTGGGACATCGACGGTGCCGCTCACGGGCGAAGTCGGATCGGGCAGCATGTGGCGCACCGACGCGCCCGGCGCGCACGGGGCTACGCCACCGACATCGGCCGCCGACCAGTGGAAGGCTGCCATCCAGCTCGTGACACCCGGTTACTTCGAGGCGCTTGGCGTTCCAATCTTTCGTGGCCGCGCGTTCGGATCGGGCGACCGCTTCACGGAACGGACGCTCACCGATCCGGATCTCCCGCGGCCGCCGGGTGTCGCCATCATCAACGAGGCAATGGCACGACGCTACTGGCCCGGCTCCGACCCGTTAGGCTCGACGATCTTCCTCTTCGATGACAAGTCGTTCGCGGCCTACCGCACCGTCGTCGGCATCGTCGGTGATGTTCGCTCGGCAAGCGTCGATTCCACGGCCGTGCCAACCGTCTATCTGCCGTTCGCCCAGAACTCCGGCCAGGCCTTGTCGCTGATCCTGCGATCGGATCTTCCTCCGAGTGAGCTCGCCGTCCCCGTCACGAGTCGCCTTCGTTCGTTCGACCCGGCGATCAGCATCGCGAACGTTCGTCCTTTCGCCGAGGTGTTAGATGGCGCGCTGTCGCGTCCGCGGTTCACGACGCTCCTCGCCGGGAGCTTCGCGACGCTCGCGTTGGTCATCGCGGCCGTCGGCGTCTTCGGGATTGTCGGCTTTCTCGTCACGAGGCGCACACAGGAGCTCGGAGTTCGCATCGCCCTGGGTGCACGCCACGTTGACGTGCTCTGGCTCGTGCTCTCCGAGGGATTGAGGCCGGTATTGTTAGGCGCCCTGGCGGGGTCGGTGGTCGCCATCGCCGTTGCGCGCGCGATGCGCCCGCTTCTCTACGGCATCGCGACGCTCGACGCCGCGAGCTTCGCGACGGCGGCCGGCATCCTCGTCGTGATGTCCGCCGTGGCCGCGGCCATACCGGCGGCCCGCGCGGTCGGCGTCGATCCGCTGCAGTCCTTGCGCAGCGAGTGACGAGACGCCCGCGCGGACGCCGAGTCTCGTGTCATGCGACCTCGTCGGGATTGTCCGGCGCGCGCTGCAGCGTGAAGAGCGTGAGCTCGGGCCTGACGTTGAAGCGCACCTGCACGAGATGACCCAGCCCGCGGTTGATGTACAGCGTCCGGCCCGGCCCCACGCCGTACTCGCCAGCCACGTAGCGCTTGTTCTGGACCGGCAGCACGGGCGGCGGCAGGAAAGGAGGCTTCACCTGCCCGCCGTGTGTATGACCCGCCAGCGACCAACCACGCACGCCAGCCCAGATCGGCAGGTCCTGCGCGTCGGGATTGTGAGCGAGCACGATCGTCGGCAGGCCGCGCACGAGCGACGCGAGCGTGGCTTCCGCGTCCCGGCCACCCGGCGGCTCCTGCCCGAACGCCTCGGAGCCGTTAGGCAGCACGCGGATCACATCCGGCTTGACCGCATATGCGCCGAACTCGGGCCCCCAGATATCCGTAAGGCCAACCAGCTGAAGGCCGCCGGTGACCTCCGTCTCGTTCCGCAGCACGCGGATCCCGGCATCGGCGGCAATGCGCGTGATCTCGTTCGCAACCGCGAGGTGTCGCCAGCCAAACCCGTAGTCATGGTTGCCCAACACTCCGACCGTCGCGATCCGCCCGATCGGCGCCCTGCGCAGCACGCGGGCAAGCTCGCGAAATTGGTCGCGAGACCGGTACGTGACGAAGTCACCGGTGAAAGCGACGAAGTCCGGCGCGAGCGCTCGCGCGCGATCCATCGCATCCAGCAAGTACGCCGAGCTGACGTGCGGACCGACGTGAATGTCGCTCAACTGGAGCAGCGTACGGCCTTCGAGTCCCGGCGGCAGGTTCTCCAGTGGCATTGGCCGGCGAACGATGTCCACCCAGTGCGGCTCGACCTGCCACGCGTAGAGCGGCACACCGGCAGCGGTCGCGAGCGCGGCGCCGCCGAGTGCGAGAAACCGGCGGCGGCTCAGCATGAGGCGGCGTCGCTGTTCACCATCTGCTCAATACAATTCAGGCGTGCTCAAGGCAGCGTAACGATCGGATCAGGGCGTGCTGCCCTTTCGGTAGTCGAGCTGAGGCGGCTGGCTCCCGAGCGCCGTCTCGTACTTGAATGCAGGTCCGCGTTTCGCGTCGAGCTCGGCCTTTGCCGCGGCGATCGTGGCCGGCGCACTGAAGAGATCCGCACCCGTCAGCGCCATGGTCTTCGCGGCGACCATCATGCCCTTGTAGCCGATGGTCGTACCGCCGGCCGCCACCGCCTGCCACGAGTGCGCGGCGGTACCGGGCACCCAGGTCGCCGCTGACAGCTGCACCGTCGGCACGACCCAGCTCACGTCCCCCACGTCCGTAGAAGCGCTTCCCGCGGCGCCGATCGACAGCGGCTTCACCTTCGCCACCGTCTCGAGGGGGACCGCCGTGAACGCCTCGCTCTTCTGCAGCCGCTCGGCGAAGGCGCGCTCCTCCGGCGTGTACGTGAACCCGCCGACCTTCTCGAGCGCGCGCTGCTGCACTTTCGCCAGCGTTTCGTTAGGTAGCAGCGAGAAGACCGAGCCCACGAGCTGGACATCGTAGGTCGTGCCCGTGCCGAGCGCGGCACCCTTCGCGGCGTTGACGACGCGGCTCCAGATGTCCTTGACGATGGCCATCTCGACATGCCGAACGATGTAGTACACCTCGGCCTCGTCGGGAACGACGTTAGGCGCCTTGCCGCCGTTCGTGATGATGTAGTGGATGCGACTGCCGTCAGGGATGTGCTCGCGCAGCATGTTCGTCATGACATCCATCGCTTCCACGGCGTCGAGCGCGGAGCGGCCACGCTCGGGCGCCGCGGCGGCGTGCGCGCTCACGCCGTGGAAGCGGAACTTGCCCGAGATGTTCGCCATCGACCGCTCGCCCGTCACCGCGTTGTCGTCGCCGGGATGCCAGGCGATGACGGCGTCGACGTCGTCGAACACGCCATCGCGCACCATGTACACCTTCCCAGCCCCGCCCTCCTCGGCCGGCGTTCCAACCATGCGAATCGTGCCCTTCACGTTGTTCGCCTGCATCCACTGCTTGAGCGCGATGGCGGCCGCCGCGCTCGCGGTACCGAACAGGTGATGGCCGCAGCCGTGCCCGGGCGCACCGGCACGCAGCGGCTTGCGCTCGGGAACCGTGTCCTGCGAGAGCCCCGGCAGCGCGTCGAATTCGCCGAGGATGGCGATCACCGGCTTGCCGCTCCCGAACTCGGCCACGAACGCCGTCGGCTCCCCAGCAACGCCCGCCTTCACGGTGAAGCCGGCGTTGCTGAGCTCAGATTGCAGGAGCGCGGAGCTCTTCTCCTCCATGTAACCGACTTCGGCGTAGCTCCAAATCTGCCTGGCCACCGTCGCGTAATGGGCCGCTGCGCCGTCGAGGCTCGACAGCATCGGCGCGGTGTTCGCAGCAGGCTTCGGCAGCTGCGCGCCAAGTGGAAGCGCGATGAGGAGGAAGAAACCGAGCGGACGCATGAGTCGGGAAGTGGGAAGTCGAACGACGGAGATGCCTGACAGAACTCACAAAGCTAGACCATGCTGGCGCCCACGGCAGAACTTGTCCACACCCGTCACGCGAGTAGTATGACAGGATTCGGTCACGACAGGCGACGGCCCACATGTCCCAACCATCGACGGCACTGCGCATCCGCGTAAACGGCGCCGACCACGACGTCGCCGCCGAGCCGGACACGCCCCTGCTCTACGTCCTCCGCAACGAGCTGTCGCTCAACGGCCCCAAGTTCGGCTGCGGACTCGGGCAATGCGGCGCGTGCACCGTTCACGTGGATGGCGCTCCGCGACGGTCGTGCGTGACCGCCGTCTCCGCCGTTGCCGGGAAGGACGTCGTGACGCTCGAGGGGCTCGGGACTCCCGAGCGGCCGCATCCGCTGCAGCAGGCGTTCATCGACGAGCAGGCCGCGCAGTGTGGCTACTGCATCAACGGCATGATCATGCGGGCGGCCGCGCTGCTCGCGCGCACGCCACGCCCGTCGCGCGACGACATCCTGACCGCGATGGACGCGAATCTCTGCCGGTGTGGAACTCACATGCGCATCGTGCGGGCGATCGAGCGTGCCGCTGCCGGCGGCGCGACTGGACCGGCAGGACGGGAGGGCTGACATGAGCGCGCCATCGGCATCCACGCGATCGCGTCGCGAATTCCTCGCCGACGCCGGCATCCTCGTCGTCGGCTTCACGCTGTTCCCGCGCAGCGTCCGTGCGGAGTCGTTAGGCCTCGAGCCAGGCCGATCGACCGCCCCCTCGGCCGACGCGCTCGACTCGTGGCTCGTGATTGGCCGCGATGAAGGCGTGACGGTCTATGCCGGGAAAGTCGAGCTGGGGACGGGCGTTTCGACGGCGCTCCGTCAGATAGTGGCCGAGGAGCTCGATGTGGCCCCGACACGCATTGCGTGGGTGCAGGGAGATAGCCAGCTCACGGTCGATCAGGGCCGCACCGTCGGCAGCGGCAGCGTGAAGCGTGGCGGCGCACAGCTTCGACGAGCAGCCGCCGAGGCGCGACAGGCACTCCTCGAGATTGCAGCCGCGAGACTGAGCGTGCCCGTCACCCAGCTCGCGATCGACGACGGGGTGGTCTCGGTGACCGGCGACGCGTCCAGGCACCTAACGTTCGGCACGCTCATCGGCGGCGGGCGCTTCGAGCGCACGATCTCTGGGCGGGCGCCGGTCAAGGCGCCAACGTCGTACAAGGTTGTGGGCCGGCCGGTGCCGCGCGTCGAGATCCCCGCGAAGGTCACCGGCAAGCACACGTACGTTCACGACGTCCGCCTCCCGGGGATGGTTCACGGTCGTGTGGTCCGGCCGCCGCGTGTTGGCGCGACGCTCGAGTCGCTCGACGAGCAATCGGCGGCGAAGCTGCCTGGTGTGATCCGGGTGGTGCGGAAGGGGACCTTCGTCGGCGTCGTGGCCGAGCGCGAGGAGCAGGCAGTGCGCGCCGCGAAGGCGCTGAATGCAAAGTGGTCGGCCGCACCAGTGCTGCCTGACGCGGCCGATCTCTACGCGAAGCTCAAGTCACTGGCGACGACTCAGCACGTCGTGGGCGAAGCTGGCGACGCGGCGAGCGCACTGCGTTCCGCTGCGCGGCCAGTGCGCGCGACGTACCGCTGGCCATTTCAGCTTCACGCCTCGATCGGGCCCTCGTGCGCCGTGGCCGACGTCCGCGGCGACGCAGCCACCGTGTATTCCTCGACGCAGGGCGCGCATCAGCTGGTCGCACCTGTCGCGGCACTGCTCGGGATGCCGAGCGATCGTGTGCGCGTCGTCTTCACGGAAGGCTCCGGTTGCTACGGGCACAATGGCGCCGACGATGTCGCGGCGGATGCGGCGCTCCTCTCGCAAGCGGCTGGCCGGCCGGTGCGGGTGCAGTGGAGTCGCGAGGACGAGAACGCGTGGGAGCCCGAGGGTCCCGCAATGCTGTTCGAGATGGCCGGTGCGGTTGGCGCGGACGGCAGGATCTCGGCGTGGACGTACGACGCCTGGACACCGACGCACGGCGCGCGGCCGACGCGCGACCCCGCCACGCTCGTGGCTGGCGCGCTGGTCGCTGGGGCAACGCCCGCCGCCGAGTTCTTCAGCGGCGGCGGCGAACGCAACGCCCGAACGACGTATGTGTTGCCTAACGAACGAGTGACGTCGCACGCGGTTCGCTCATTCCCGATCCGCACGTCGTCGCTCCGTGGGCTCGGGTCGCCCCAGAACTCGTTTGCGAACGAGTCCTTCCTGGACGAGCTGGCGGCGTCCGCCGGCATCGACCCTGTCGAGCTCCGCCGGCGGCATCTGTCGGACCCACGGGCGCTCGCGGTGATCGAGGCGGTCGCGAAGCGCGCCGGCTGGACGCCTCGCGCTGCGGCGCCAAAACGCGGCGGTGTGGCGGGCAACGGAATGCGGAAAGGACGAGGCTTTGCGTACGTGCAGTACGACCGCACCGAGGCGTACGTCGCGGCCGTAGTCGACGTGGACGTGAGACCCGACACGGGGGCGGTGCGAGTGCGTCGAGTGTGCGTCGCGCACGACTGCGGGCTCGTCGTGAACCCGGACGGTCTTCGCAACCAGATCGAAGGGAACGTGGTCCAGGCGATCAGCCGGACGCTCAGGGAGGCCGTGCGGTTCGACTCGACGCGCGTGACGGGCGTGGACTGGAATGGCTACCCCATTCTTCGGTTCTCAGAGATCCCGGAGGCGATCGACATCGACCTGATCGATCGTCCGGATCAGCCGTCGGTGGGTGCCGGGGAAGCGGCGACGTCTCCAATTCCCGCGGCGATCGCGAACGCGATCTTCGATGCGACGGGTGCCCGGGTTCGACAGGTGCCGTTGACGCCGGATCGGGTGCGCGAAGCGCTGCGCGCATCGAAAGTCTGACGCGGCTTGGACGCGGGCCTGACGCCGGGTCGGTGCGGCGAGCGCAATTTGTCATTCCGAGCGGCGCGCCGCAGGCCTGGCCATGTCATTCCGAGCGAAGGCGCGGAGCGCCGAAGTCGAGGAATCGCCGTCGTCCCGGTCGAGGGGCTCTGCTCGGACGGTGTGACTGCGCCGCTCCGGCATCCAGAACGGACGGACTGGCAGGCATCCAGAACGGAGGGGTCGACCGCATGAGCGAGGGCCCTCCCCTCTACCGAAAGGACGGCGCTTCCTAACCTGCCCGCTTCGCGGGCACCCGCGCTCGGAATGACTCGGAACCCGGAACGGGGTGAATCATGAGCTCGACCATCCGCCACGCTCTCCGCCGTCTGCTCCGCGAGCGATCGCTGACGATCGCCGCCGTCCTGACGCTCGCGTTAGGCATCGGCGCCACGACCGCGGTATTCACGGTCGTCAACGCGGTCCTGCTGCAGCCGCTTCCCTACCCGAGGCCTGAGCGGCTCGTCGACCTGTCGCACACACTGACCATCTCGGGGATCACGCGTGTCGACCAGTCCGACGCCACCTTCCTCTACTACGCTCGCGACAACCGCGTCTTCACCGGAATCGGTGCCTACCGCATCACCGGCGTCAACGTCGGCGGGGTCTCCGGCGGATCGACGACCGCCGACGCTCGCGCCGAGCGCCTGAGCGCGGGGCTCGTCAGCGCCAGCACCTTCCCCGTCCTCGGCGCCACTCCGATCCTCGGCCGCACCTTCCGCGACAACGAAGACCGCCGGGACGCACCGCGCGTGGCGCTCCTCGGGGAGCGGCTCTGGGAACGCAAGTTCGGCGCGGACCGCGGCATCATCGGACGACAGATCTCGATCGACGGTGTGCCGCGCGAGGTCGTGGGTATCATGCCCGCCGGCTTCGACCTCCCGGGTGCCAATACGGAGTTGTGGCTGCCGCTCGCGATCGACCCGGCGCACACGGCGTCGGCGGCGTTCGACTATCGCGGCGTCGGCAGGCTGCGTGACGGCGTGTCGCTCGACGCCGCCGCGGCCGACCTCCAACGCCTCTTGCCGCTCGTCCCGGACGCATACCCTGGCCGCCTAACGGCAAAGTCGATCGAGCAGATCCGGATGCGGGCCGTCGTGCGGCCGCTGCGCGACGTCGTCGTGGGCGACGTCGGCCGGGTGCTCTGGGTCGTGCTGGGCGCCGTCGCGGGCGTGCTGCTCATCGCGTGCGCGAACGTCATGAACCTCTTGCTCGTGAGAGCCGAGGGCCGGCAGCACGAGCTCGCCGTGCGCCGGGCCCTCGGCGCCGAGCGATGGACGCTCGCGCGGGATCACCTGGCCGAAGGAGGCGTGCTCTCCGTCGTCGGGGCCGTGCTCGGTCTCGTCGTCGCCGTGGTTGGCGTGCGAGCGCTTCGGTCGTTCGACGGCTCGATCGAGGTCCCGCGTCTCGCTGAAACTCGCGTCGGTGCGCTGGTGCTTCTGGTGATCGCTGCGGTGACCGTGCTCGTGACGCTGCTCGTGAGCGTGCTGCCAGCGCTGCGCGCGGCGTCGTCCACCGGCCTGCCGGCGCTCACGGAGTTGGGACGCGCTCTCACCGCCAGCCGACGCCGGCACCGCGCTCGCCACACGCTCGTCGTCGCCCAGCTCGCGCTCGCGCTCGTCCTGCTCGCGGGCGCGGGACTCATGGCGAGAAGCTTCGCTCGACTCCGTTCCGTGCCGTCGGGAATCGATGCTGCACACGCGTTCGCGTTTCGCGTCGCGCTGCCCACGGCCACGTACGCGGACTCCGGCCGCGCTGCCCGCTTGATCATCCGTGCTCTCGATCAGATCGCGGCGACTCCAGGCGTGGACGCCGTGGCTGCCGTCTCGAAGCTGCCGTTCGTTCCCGACGCGCGGCAGGATTCGGCGCTATTCGTGGAGGACCGTCCGCTCACGCCGGGAACCATGCCGAACATCCATCAGTTCGCGTTCGCGAGCCCCGGCTACTTCCGCGCGATGGGGATTCCGTTGATCGAAGGGCGGACATTCGAGGCGCTCGACCCCGGACGCGCGCCACGCGAGCTCGTGCTGAGCCGGTCGGTCGCGTCGCGATACTGGCCGCAGGGCGCGGCGGTCGGAAAGCGCGTGCGGATGGCGCCGGTGGGTGAGTGGTACACGGTCGTGGGGGTGGCCGGCGACGTCCGCGGCGCCGGACTCGATCAGCCGCCCGACGAGACCGTGTACCTGCCGCTGGTCGTGACGTTAGGTGGCCAGGCCATGGGGATGGACCCGGAACGACGGTGGACGCCTCGTGACATCGCCTTCGTGACACGCACCACGGGCGACCCGGTCGTTGTTGGCGGCCGCGCCGAACGCGTGATCCGCGACCTGGATGCGGAGGTTCCGGCTTACGGCGCCCGATCGATGGGGGACGTCGTCGTCCGGTCGGCGGCGAGGACCACGCTGACCCTGGCGCTGCTGGGTATCGCCTCGCTGGTTGCGCTGGCGTTAGGCGCCGTCGGTATCTATGGCGTGATCTCGTACGTCGTCAGCCTGCGCACGCGCGAGATCGCCGTGCGCATGGCGCTCGGCGCACGCCCCGTCGACGTGCGCCGAATGGTCTCCCGCCAGGCTGCCGTCGTCGCCGGGATCGGCATCGCCGTGGGGGTCGCGGGGGCGTTCGCGCTGACCCGCGTGTTGCGTGCGCTGTTGTTCGGCGTGAGCCCGCTGGACCCGGCGACGATGATCGTTGCGGCCGCGACCCTGGCTGGCGTGGCGGCGCTCGCCGCGTGGTTGCCCGCACGTCGCGCGGCCGCCCTGGATCCTGCGCAGGCGCTGCGAGCCGACTAGTTGTGTGCGAGAGACTTGCTAAGGCGCCGGGTCGTAACGCCGTGTCGGCGACGCGTTAGGTGTGCGAGCAAGCAGGGACCGCAGAACGCGCAGAAACGGCGCTTCGCGCCGACGCAGAAGGCCACAGAAAACCGCTCGGCATCTCTACCCCGCTCGCAACGAGCCGGCTCCGCACACGGAGCCCTTCTGCGTCATTCTGCGTCGCCCGCGCCAGCGGGCGTTCTGTGCGTTCTGCGGTCCCTCATTTCGTTGCCCTTCGTGATGCCTGACGCCGCCAGTGGATGTGTAGATCCAAGGCTCAAGTGTTCAGCAACATCTTCGTCAGGTTCACCAGCCCGGCGCCCTGCTGCGTGCGGATTCGCTTCAGGTCCGTGCAGTTGTCCATGAGAATCTGCTTCACGCGATCGGGCTCACCGACGAACTCCTTGCGCACCGACAGGAACGCCGCCGCAATGCCCGACACGTGCGGCGTGGCCATGCTCGTGCCGCTCATCTCCACGTACAGGTCATCCACCGTGGTCGGAGCCTTCTTCAGCTTGTTCCGGCACGACAGGATGCGCTCGCCCGGCGCGACCACGTCGGGTTTCTGCCGACCATCCGCCGTCGGCCCGCGCGACGAGAAATACGAGATGCCGAACGTGTGAGGACTCTCCTTGTGCACTGACCCAACCGCGATCGCTTCCTCGAGGTTCGCCGGATCGCCGATCGACAGGTCCATGTTCGCGTCGATGGTCCCGTCCAGCGTTTGCAGCACGGCGAATCCTTCGTTGCCCGCGGCCAACACGACGACCACACCCTGACGCCAGAGCCGTTTCAGCTCGCGACACAGCGGTGAGTGGCCACACGCGTAGACACTCTGATCGAACGGACCGCCGAGACTCAGGTTTACACCGTGGATCACGAGCTGACCGGCACCCTCGTTGGTCGTGAAGATGTGATCGAGCGCCTTGATGATCCACGCGTCGTCGCCGTCGCCATCATCGCCGAGCGTCTTGTAGATGTGAAGCTTCGCTTCGGGTGCCACCCCTGACATCACGCGATCGGGCTTGCCCTTCTTGCCCGGAAAGACTTGCGTGCCGGCAATGATCCCGGCGACGTGTGTGCCGTGACCGTAATTGTCGGGCGCTGGTCCGATGGCGAGCGGGCCGCGCTTCGTGCAATCGTACTGCGCCTCGATGTTCCCGAACTTCGCGAAGTGCGGGTGCGCGGCGTTCACTCCAGTGTCGAGCACCGCCCACCGAATGTCGCGGCCCACCGCGGAGTACCCGACATTCGCCGTGCGCGCCTGGACGGTGTTGGTCGACGTGTCGAGCAGCGCCCGCTTGGCGGAATTGCGCCAGATGCGTCGTACCGATTGACCGGCCGCGGGTACGATTGACGCGAGCGTCTCCGCCTCTTCGCGAGTCAACTCGGCCGCCACGAAGCGCAGCAGCGGGTCGATCGCCATCGCTTCCTCGGTGACCTTCCGGTCTCGCGCGATCTGTCTGAGGCTGGCAATGAGACTTTCCCGCGTGGCGTCGAGCTTTCCTTTCGACTCGTTGCCGCTGGACGCAAGCTCGATGAGCACCTTGTGGCGCACCTCGGCCGGCTGGTTCTCGAACCGTCGTGCCATGTCTCGCGCGATGACGAACGGGGCGATCGGCTG
Organism: Gemmatimonadaceae bacterium; assembly: GCA_036274195.1. GTDB lineage: Bacteria > Gemmatimonadota > Gemmatimonadetes > Gemmatimonadales > Gemmatimonadaceae > JAJKIV01. Next base: position 17,226 of record DASUGD010000134.1, read on the forward strand.
GAACGCCGCCGTTTCCACCGCGTCGCGGACGGTCTTCTGCACCACCTCGGTCCGCAGATAGCCGGAGCCCGAGTGCGGGTGGCGCGGAGCATCGGGATTGCTCACCGCGAAGTCCTGGATTTGCGGAGTACCCGAGAACTCACCGGCCAGCGTGTTGTCGAGCGCCACCGGGTCGATGGCGTCGGCGACGTTGATCCAGCGCTTCACACATCGCGGGACACGCAGCGACTTCTGTCCCGTTAGGCGGCGGATCTGGTCCTGTACCTCGGTGATGCCAAGCGGGGACCCAACCGTCACGAACAGGTCGACCGTATAGACGGCGGGATCGAGATCGCACAGCACGTCGTATGCGATCATCGACCCCTGGCTGTGCCCGATGACGACGAACGGGCCGCCGCCTACGCGGACTCGCTCCAGGACGCTTTCCTTCATCGCCGCGCGTCGCGCGGGCACGAAGAAATAGTCGTTCACGTCGCGAAGGAAAGCGCGGACGATGCGCCGCGTGATCCACTCGCGAAGCGGTCGCGGGAGCGGCAGCGCGGTGGCCGCCAACCCCGCAACGGCCTTGTCTCCCACCTCGGCGGGCGTGCCCTTCGCCTCCATCTTCGCCGCGATGGCGAGCAGCGTCTCGCGGTCCGTCTTGCGGCTCGCGATGGCGGTGATCTCGTCGTCGAGCGACACCGCGTCGACATGCTGTCGCACGCTGATGGCGCGTCCCGTGGGCTCGTCCTCGAGCTGCGTCCCGTCCGGTGAAGCGCAGGTCCCTTCGCTCGGATCGGGGTAGAACGCCCGGTTGACCCAGTACGCGAGCCGGCTGCGCTCCGCCAGATCGAACCCGAACAGGGCGTGGTCCCACTGGCACTTGAGAATCGACGGCAACGGCTTGTTTCCGATGCCGTGGACGTAGATGATCGTGCGGCCGGTGCCGGGCTCGGTCGTTGGCGCGCTCCTGGCGGCGGCAGCGCGCTTCGTCGAGCGGCCGGCGGTGCCGGCGGACGTCTTCCTGGCAGGACGGGACGTCGGCCGTTTTCGCGAAGTCGGCATGGCGAGTGACTCGTTAGGTATGAGGAGGGCCGTGTCGGCAGCGAGAGCAAGGTAGCACTCATGCGCTCGGTCGACGCACACCTGGTGTAACCCGGCGATACGTTATGTCACCCGGCGCACCCGGCGCGAGCGGCCGTTTGCAACAGGAAGCGCGAGACGGGCGGCGGCCGAACGGCAGCTGGTAGCTGGCTGCTCGTGCTGGCCGCTGGCTGACGCTGGCTGTCGGGAGAGGAGCCTCCCGAGGGTTCTCCGTTTCCCGTTTCCCGTTTCCCGTTTCCCGGCAGTTCGCCTCCCTACCCCTCTCGCGCCGTCTGACCAGCATGCGTAGGCTAGAAGCCAGCGCCCGTGACCGCGGACGCCACCGCCAGACAGGAGGAACACATGCTGCTCATCCGCGACATCATGTACTGCAAGCCCGGCAAGGTCCGCCCGATGGTGGAGAAGTTCACCGCCATGGCAAAACTCAACGAGAAGAAAGGCATGCCGAAGATGCGTGTCATGACCGACGTGAGCGCCGAGCGATACTGGACCGTCGTCTCCGAGATGGAGGTGGAGAGCATGGAAGCGTTCATGTCGCTGATGCAGAACCCCGACGCCGCCAAGGAGTTCGACGCGATCATGAAGGGGTACCACGATCTCGTCGACCATGGACGACGCGAGATCTACAACATCGAGGCCTGATCGTGCATCGTCGTGGCCGCCACTCGGCCCTGCTGGTCGCGATCGTCGCGACGAGCGCGGCGGTCGCCGTTCGGACGCCTAACGCCGGCGCCCAGGTTTCGCCAGGCGATCAGGCCGCCGCGCCACCGCGCTACGACGATCTGGTAACCCTGTTCACGGCGTGGCGCGCCTTCCAGCAGCCGAAGGTGGTGAACGGCGTTCCCGACTACTCGCCCGCCGCCATGGCCGCGCAGCAGCGCGAGCTCGCCACCTACCGGCGGCGGCTCGTGGCGCTCGACACCACCGGGTGGCCGACCCACGCGCAGGTCGATTACCACATCGTTCGAGCCGAGATGAATGGCCTCGACTTCGACCATCGCGTCCTGCGTCCATGGGCCAACAACCCGTCGTTCTACATGACGGTGTTCGCGGACCAGAGCGATCAGCCCGCGCGCGAAGGTCCGCACGCGGCCGGCAGCGTCGAGCTGTGGCGCTACACCTTTCCGTTGTCGGCCAGCGATGCCGCAGAGGTTCGCCGTGGCCTGCAGCCGATTCCGGAGTTGCTGGCACAGGCGCGACGCAATCTCGTTGGCAACGGTCGGGACCTCTGGGCACGCAGCACCGGTGACGTGCACGGCCAGAGTGACGCGCTCACCGACCTCGAGACAAGATCCGGGACCAATGCACCGGCGGACCTCCTCGCCCAGGTCAGACGCGCCAAGGCGGCAACCGACAGCTTCGCCACCTGGCTCGCATCCAGGATCCCGACCAAGACCGGGCCGTCCGGTGTCGGCGTCGCGAACTACGACTGGTACCTCAAGAACGTGCAGCTCGTGCCCTACACGTGGCAGGACGAGGTCAGGATCATGGAGCGCGAGCTCGCGCGCGCCCGGTCATCGCTCGCCCTCGCCGAGCAGCGCAATCGCGGCCTGCCGGAGCTCGTGCCGGTGGCGAGCGAGGCGGAGCATGCTCAGCGCTTCGCCGCCGCCGTGGATGAGTACATGGCGTTTCTCCGCGACCACGACATTCTCACCGTGACGCCCTGGATGGGTCCCGCACTGCAGGCACATGTCGGCGGCTTTTCGCCGGGCCCGCGCGAGTTTTTCACCGAGGTTGACTACCGCGACCCGGAAGTCATGCGGACGCATGGCTACCACTGGTTCGACCTCGCCCGCATGGCGAACGCGCCGCACACCAGCCCGATTCGCCGCGGGCCCCTCCTTTACAACATCTTCGACACGCGCACCGAGGGGCACGCGACGGGGTGGGAGGAGATGATGCTGCACGCCGGGATGTTCGATGCACGGCCGCGAACGCGCGAGCTCATCTACATCCTGCTGGCGCAGCGTGCGGCCAGGGCGTTAGGCGACCTGCGCATGCACAGCAACGAGCTCACGCTCGAGCAGGCCGCGCAGTTCGCGTCCGCCAACACGCCACGCGGCTGGCTGCGCCTCGACGCCAACACGGTGCGAGGCGAGCAGCACCTCTATCTTCAACAGCCCACGTACGGGACCAGCTACGTGATCGGCAAGATCGAGGTGGAGCGCCTCATGAGCGATCAGGCGCACGAGCTCGGGGACCGGTTCTCGATCCGCCAGTTCATGGACGCGTTCGACGCGGTGGGGCTGATTCCCGTGATGCTCGTCAGGTGGGAAATGCTGGGACGCCTGGATGAGCCGGTCCGGCGAGTCCTTCGCTAGCAAAAAGGCTCGCCTAACAGTGAACCCGTACGCAGCACGCGGAGTAATCCGCCCAAACCCCAACGGGTTAGCGGAACAGATCGAGTGACTTCTTGAACACCTGCCAAACGCCCCACGCGAGCGGGATGCCCACGAGGGCCCACGCGCCGACGAGGCGAAGCACGAGTCCCGTGGACGGGCCGGATTCCGACGAGCGTTCGGACATGGTCCCTCTCTCAGGCGGTCGCCACCGATGACCGTGGGGCAACGTTGCGCCGCGCGTCCACCGGACGAACCAGCAGGTTGCACACGAAGCCGATCACCAACAGTACCGCCATGATGTGCATCGTCGTGGTATACGCATCCGCCTTCGCCACGCCGTGCGCGATCTCGTACTCCCGGATGTAGTTGACGAGCACGGGCCCCAGTACGCCAGCCGTGGACCACGCGGTGAGCAGGCGCCCGTGAATCGCACCCACCTGCAGGCTGCCGAACATGTCGCGAAGATACGCCGGAATCGTGGCGAACCCTCCGCCATACATACTCATGATGACCACGTACCCCGCCACGAACAACACGACATTCCCCGCTCGACCCGTGGACGGCACGACTGCATAGAGCGCAGCCCCAAGTGCGAAGAACGTGGCGTACACTGCCTTCCGACCGATGTAATCCGACAGCGACGACCAGAAGAATCGGCCAAGCATGTTGGCGAGGCTGAGGAGTCCGACGAAACCCGCGGCCGCTGCCACCGTGATCGAGCCCGGAAACATCTCCTGAATCATCGGAGACGCCTGACCGAGGACGCCAATTCCAGCAGTGACGTTCATGCAGAGCACCACCCACAGGAGCCAGAACTGCGGGGTGCGGATCGCGAGGTTCGCCGTCACGTTCTCCTTCGTCACCATTTTCCTGGGGTGCTCCGATGGCGTCCACCCACGGGGTTGCCAACCCGGGCGCGGAACCCTGACGGTGAACACCCCGAACATCATGAAGCAGAAGTAGAGGATCCCCAACGTCACGAACGTCGACGCCACCCCAGGTACCTGTTCGGTCTTGAAGTAGGCCATGAGCGTAGTCGAAAGCGGCGACGCGATCATGGCGCCGCCGCCGAAGCCCATGATCGCCATGCCGGTGGCCATCCCGGGACGGTCGGGGAACCAGCGGATCAGCGTCGTGACGGGCGAGATGTAGCCGATGCCAAGACCGATGCCCCCCAACACACCGTAGCCGAGCAGCAGAAGCCAGAACTGATGCGTCGCGATCCCCAGCGCCGCGACCTCGAACCCTCCGCCGAAGCACAGCGCCGCCACGAACATCGCCTTACGGGGACCCACACGATCGAGCCACGATCCGAACATCGCGGCCGACAGACCGAGGAACACGATCGCGACGCTGAACACCCAGCCGATCGTGCTGAGCTTCCAGTCCCCGGGCGCCGAGTGGGTTACGCCAATGCGCTGCGACAGCGGGAAGTTGAACACACTGAACGCATAGGCCTGGCCGATCGACAGATGGATCGAGAGCGCCGCCGGCGGCACGAGCCAGCGCGAGTAGTGCTCACCGGCGATCGAATGCTCGCGGTCGAGGAACGAGAGGAGAGCCATGGCCGGGAGTTTGTCCTCGAACCCGAGTGGCGTCCAGCGTTTGTTAATGCCCCGTTAGTAACGAAAACCGTTATCATAGTCGTCCAATTGATAGGCGCTGTCGCCTGCAGGTCCCCCACGCTCCCGCGGAGGCACCGATGCAGAGATGGATCACGTACGCCGCCCTCGTTCTGGTTGGCGGCGCAACGCAGCCATTTGCCCTGGACACCGTAGCGCCGAATGACAACCGCCGAGCCGCCGGTACACTCGAGAAGGGTGTGCTGACGATAGCGCTCGAAGCGCGGTCGGGCCGCTGGTACCCCGAAGGTGAGGGTGGACGAGCGCTCGACGTCGCTGCGTTCGCGGAGGAGGGTAAGTCGCTCTCGAATCCGGGGCCGCTCATTCGCGTCACCGTAGGCACGACCGTCCGTGCCACGATTCACAACCGGCTCGACAAGCCACTCACGGTCTTCGGCTTCGGCAACACGCGAGGGCGCTCGGACAGTGTCATGGTTCCGGTCGATGCCCGGACCCCGGTGTCGTTCACGGCGACGACGCCCGGAACCTACTACTACATGGCCCGGCGCGACCCGGATCCGCTGACCGGCTTCCGGTCGGTCGAGGACACACAGCTCGCCGGCGTGATCATCGTCGACGCACCTAACGCGAAGCCGGACCGGGGAGAGCGGACGCTCGCCCTGACGGCTGCCTGCGTGGGCGACCCGACGAGCCGGAGCGGCCTCGATCGATGCACGATGGCCATCAACGGCCTGTCATGGCCGCACACGGAGCGTCTCACGTACACACAGGGCGACTCGATCCGGTGGCGTGTCATCAACTTCACCGAGATCGATCACCCGATGCACCTTCACGGGTTCTTCTTCCGGGTGAACGCGAAGGGTGACGGCGTCGCGGACTCGGTCTACACGCCCGACCGGCGTCGCATGGGCGTCACGGAGGTGATGGCTCCGTTCCAGACGCTGTCGATCGCCTGGAAAGCCGAGCGAGCCGGAAACTGGATCTATCACTGCCATTACGCGACTCACCTCTCGGATCTCGCGTCGCTCGATACGGAGAAAGGCGAGCACGACTCGACGATGACCAGCCACCACGCGTCGGATCGCCCCCACCAGATGTACGGGCTCGTGATGGGCATCAGCATCGCGCCGAACGGGCCAATGGCGAAAGTCAACGGACCGGAACGCGCGATCCGGATCGTCCAGCGCGAGAAGCCTAACGTCTACGGCTCGCAGCCCGGGATGTCGTTCGTGGTCGACGGTACACCGGAGGCGTCGGACCCGAACGCGATGCCTGTGCCGGGGCCGACACTCGTGCTCGAGCGTGGCAAGCCCGTGGCGGTGACGATCGTCAACCAGTCCGACGACCACGCCGCCGTTCACTGGCACGGCATCGAGCTCGAGAGCTATCCCGACGGGGTGCCCGGTTGGAGCGGCAGCGGCAAGGACGTTTTGCCATCGATCGCACCGCACGACTCGCTCACCGTCCGTTGGACGCCACCACGGGCGGGTTCCTACATGTATCACTCGCATTTCCGGGAAGCGCAGCAGATGGGGAGCGGGCTGTATGGACCCATCATCGTCGTCGAGCCCGGCCAGCGCTTCGATCCCGAGACCGACAAGGTTCTGTTCTTCGGTAGCGCCGGCCGACAGGAGAACCCGGTCTTCGGCCCGATTCCCCCGTTCTTGATGAACGGGAAGGCACAGCCGGCGGCAATGGAGCTCAAGGCGGGGACACGCTATCGGTTCCGACTCTTCAACCTCGCCGGCGACGCGCCACTCGCAGTGTCGATCAACGCCGGGGACGCGCCGGCGCAGTGGCGGGCGGTTGCGAAGGACGGTTATCCCCTACCGGAGTCGCAGGCCACGATGAAGGCAGCAATGTTGATGTTCGAACCCGGCGAGATCTACGATTTCGAGCTCACGCCGTCGGCGCCGGGTGAGCTTTCGCTCAAATTCGGATTGCCGCCGTTCATACTGAATGCCCCTCCCCCGCCGCCGGGACTCCCGTTCGCTCCGCTCCCCGCGACGATCACGGTGCCGATCCACGTCCGCTAGCTGGGTTCTGAAAATTGAAACCACAGAGGTCACAGAGGCCACGGAGAACTGCAGCGATTCTCCGTGGCCTCTGTACTACTAACGTTCAATTTCTGGAAATCTTGCACAGATTTTCGTTAGGCTGCCTTCATCAGGGTCGTGGTATCCGCCTGACGGGCTGCCAGGATCGCCATCACGACGACGCGGCCCCGGTCTGTCAGGAGGTAGCGATGCGTGCGCGGCACTTTCCGGATCAGCTCGTGCGCCCGCAACATCCGCAACTGCTGCGTGACCGCCGCCGGCGACCGCGCCGTGCCAACTCGCACCAGATCGCGGTTCCGGAAGCCATGGAGGATATACTCCCCCCGGGCGATCGCCTCGAGCAACGCACTGTCTGCCACGGCCAATGGGTTCATCGCGCGGACCGACCGCCCATGCCACCGCACCCGCCGACAGACCGCCTGGGTGAGCGTGCCTAACGGTTCATGCACGTCGATCGCGGCGAGCGTCGCCAGATACCGCTCGTTGGCCTGTCGCGAGAGCTCGGCCCGGCGCTGGACATCCGCCACGCCCTTGCGCAGCCGCCGCCAGGCTTTCGAGCCACCCGGCGCCCCTTCCGCCGCTCGATACACCCGCAGGTCCCGCGGGTCGTTGAGCACCGTCTCGATCCGCAGGACCGACCCCTGCTTGTCGTACATCTTGAGCCAGTTCTCCTTCACCCGGTGCTTGAGCCGGACCCCCTCACGCCGCTCCCGGAGATCGGAGACCACCTCGCCCGCGAAGCGCCCGTGAACCCCCGTCTCGGTCGGCGTGACGGGCTTGCCCAAGTAGCGCATCACATCGCGGCTCCGCACGTGTTGCATCCCGTGCAGGAGCCACTGCGGGTAGAGCGCCGCCAGCGCGGCCGGCGTCCGAAACAGCACATCGCTCGCCCACTCACTGTGCTCCATCGACCAGTAGTAGTGCGCCGGACTGCCGCCGAAGATCGCCGCGTGGGCCGGGTGCAGTTGGCGCACGAGCGCGGTGAGCACCGCGTCCCAGCGCGTCGTCAGCTGCCGATCGGCGAGCTGTTGGGCCGCCGCCAGGTCGGCGATCCAGACAAAGCAGTTCTCCCGGCGGCGGTAGGCGAGATGGGCCGCGTCCATCTGGCGGGCCAGCCACTCGCGGCCGTTGAGCCCGACGTGGACGGTGAACGGGAACCAGCTTTGGAGGCGGAGATAGGCGAAGCCGAACGTGGGATGCACTAGGTAGTGATAGTAGTGCAGACACTTGCGCCAGCAGCCCACGAGTTCGAGCCGCCGCGCGGCGCGGTTGCGATGGATGTCGTAGCTCCAGCAGGCTTCGATGGTTTTGAAGGTGCAGATCAACCCCGTCTGAATCCCGTCCCGCGTGGCCATCGCCCGCGCCAGCTGGTCTTTCGACTCGTCCGACCGCGTGAGGTACTGCAACGGGCGCCCGGCCGTGGTGCAGACCGCTTCGGTGGCCTGCTTGACCTGTGTCGTCACGTCCTCTACATAGGAGCCGAAGTCGGTGAGCGGCACGCCGAAGGCATTGAGGAAGGACTGCATGCCGCGCGTATGGGCGAGCCACCGCAGCGTCCCGCGGAGACGCACGCGATCAAAGCCGTTGAGGATGCCGAACACGTCATCGCCGTAGCGCTCGAGAAACGGGTGCATAGCGTCGTCTCCTTGTGGACGTGTAGTCTGAACACCTCCACGCTACTGCAAGGAGCGGCGTTATGCACCTTTGGTTGCGGCGCAGCCGCGCTGTGACCTCTATGGTTGAACAAATCGCTCGTTGGGAGCGGAGGCGTGCATGCCTAGAAACGTGTGCCTCCGATCAGTATGCTGGGGCGACTGGACGAGTACGTTAGGCAGTGACAGGTTTTGGAAATGAACGACGTCGTCCGTGGCTTCGTGGCCCCCGGGTATGATCCGGTCGCCGACGTATTCCGCACCTTTTTCGCGAACGCCTGGGACGTCGGCTCGGCTGTCTCGGTATATGTGCGCGGTGAGCCGGTCGTGCGGCTGACCGGTGGTCTTCGTATCGGCGCCGGCGATCCGAAGCCCTACGACGCCGACACCATCCAGCTGGTCGCCTCCACCACGAAGTTCGTGGAGTCGCTGGTCATTGCGCTGCTCGTCGATCGCGGGCTGCTTCGCTACGACGACCGGATCGTCGACCACTGGCCTGACTTCGCGAGTGCGCAGCCGGGTAAGGCCCAGGTAACGCTGCGCCAGCTGATGATGCATCGTGCGGGCCTCCCGGTGTTCGAGCGGAAGCTCGAAGACGACGAGCTGTTCGATCTGGACGCGCGCGCGCGATTTCTCGAGCGACAGGCGCAGGTGCCGGAGCTCTACGCTGCCGAACCGGCGGGTTCGGACTGGAAGGCGCAACGACCTGCCCCGCCGCAAGCCTACCACGCCGTGTCGCGCGGGCTCTATTCGTCGGAGCTCGTCCGGCGCGTGGATCCGAAGCACCGGCGCCTCGGCCTCTACTTCCGCGACGAGATCGCCGAACCGTTAGGCATCGACTTCTGGATCGGGCTCCCGGACGAGCAGGCACCGCGCGTGTCCGGCACGCGCCCCGACTCCACCGTCATCACGCGGCTCCTTGCCGGCGATGTCGCGGGGCTCGAGACATCGGACGACCCACGTCATCGGCTGCACGATTACGAGATCGCGTTCCTGCGGCAGCTGTTGACGCAGCCCGAATCGATCCCGAGCCGTGCCCTCAATTGTCTGGCGCCGAGCGGGGTGGCGCCGCAGGAGCTGGCGAATCACCCGAAGATGCGCGCGGTCGAGCTCGCGTCGGGGAGCGGGTTCGGCAGCGCCGACGCACTCGCTCGGCTCGCGGCGCTCGCAGGCGGCGGCGGATCGTTAGGCGGCCGGACGATCTTTTCGTCGCGTCGGGCGCTCCAGGAGGCGACCCAGGTTGCCGACGAGTACGCGGTGGACGGCCTCATGGGAACACCAGTGTCGTTCACACAGGGCGGGCTCGCGCGCTTCGAGTCGCCGGGGCCTGATCACACCGCGAGCATCGGCTGGGGCGGCGCAGGCGGGCAGATGGTGAGGTTCGTTCCCGACCTCGGTCTCGCGATTGCGTACGTGACGAACACCCTGGGATCGCGCATGGCGATGAACGATCCGCGTGGCCTCACTTTGCTCGACGCCGCTGTCAGGTGCGCCTCGCGTTGAAATGCTTGAAACTGGTGGGTCAGAGTCCTGATGCACCATTCCAACGCCGCCGGCGTTGGAATGGTGCATCAAGACTCTGACCCCCGACGTGTCGATTTACCGCAGGCTCGTTCGACGTCCCAGTGAGCGGGCACGCCGCAGCACACGCCAGGCGCGGCGCCGCGAAATTTGTAACTCGAATCCGAACCGGAGGATAGCATGCGTTTTCTGTCCATCTATCGCCATCCAGAGACCAACGTCCCCCCGTCGCCCGAGCACATCGCCGCCATGGGCGAGCTCATCGAAAAGTTCTCCAAGTCGGGTCACCTGATCAGCACCGAAGGGTGCCTGCCGAGCAGCCTGGGGTTTCAGGTGCGTCGCGATAACGGCAAGGTCACCGTGAAGGATGGTCCGTTTACGGAAGCGAAGGAGGTCGTCGGCGGGTTCGCACTGCTCGAGGCGGAGTCGAAGGAAGAAGCGATCCGGTTGACCGAAGAATTCCTCTCGGTCGTTGGCGAGGGCGAGTGCGAGGTGCGGCAGCTCTACGAGGCCCCCGCGTTCGCGCCGTGATCGGATTGGGTGGGCGTCGAGTTTCCCCAATGAAACTCGACGCCCACCCAATTTCACCGAGGCTGCGCCATCCACACGTCGCCGCGGAAATCGCCGAGCACGAAGACCAGCCGATCCGCTGTGGCAATCGGCGCCGTGCCCACCATCGACGCCGGCACGATCATCTCCGTCAGCGCCAGCGCCGTGAACGGCTCGCCGGACGGCAAACCCGCGCTCGAATCGAATCGCCGGGCGCGCACCGTGTTGCGCAACTCGCTCGGCACCGTCGGCAGGTAGTAGAGAAGCGACCCGTCCCCCGACCAGAACGGGTGGCTCGCGGACCGATCCACAACGATCCAGTTTGCCTCCGGTATCACGTCGCCAACGCAGAGTCTGGCGACGAACACGGCGGGCCGGCCACCCGGCCCGGACGTTAGGCCCGACGACAGCGAACGGTTGATGCTTCGGGCAGTCGCGTCGAACGCAATCCATTGACCATCCGGGGACACCCGGGCGTTCGAGATCGAATGCTCCGCGCTCGAGAGCAGCTCGTGTTGCGTCCCGTCGACCGTGTCCAGAAACGCGATCGAGTTCAGGCGGGACCCGAAGCGCTCGATGATGAGGAGGCGTTCGTCGAGCCATTGACGCGGTCGCCCGCCGCAATCGTCGCCGACCGTTCGAACGGTCTCGTCGGCAACCGAGCCGACGTAGATCGGCCGCAACGCTCGCGGGCCCGCCGCCCTGCGACCGATGGCGAGCAGCTCACCGCTCGGTGAGATAGCCGGGAACCCGTAGTCGTCCGCCGGCGCGAAGGCCGTCTCGACGTCCGTCTCCAGGTCCCGGAGCACCGGGCCTGCACCGGAGCGCCCCGCGTGAAAGTAGGCCAGCGTCCGGCCATCGCGAGATACGGACAGGTAGGCGATGTAGCCCGGCCCGCGCGTTAGGCGACGCAGCGATCCGTGCGGCATCCCCGTCGCGCGATCGACCTCGATCGACCAGAGATTCTGGTCGGCGTGCGTGCGAACGAACGCCACCCGTCCGGCGTTGGCCGTCGGAAAGACATCGAGCTCCCCGCCGTGCGTGACCAGCTCGGCGTCCCCCTTCGGCTGAAATGTCACCGCGTCGATCTCCTGGCGTGCGAGTCGAACGCCCTCGCTCGTGATGACCGAGAACACGAGCGAATTGCCAAGCCATGATGCCGGAAGCGTGATCGGAAAGCATTGTCGCTGGCGAACCCGCTGCAGGATTCCCGTGTTCCAGGGCTCCGCTCCGTCCACCGGAACGATCCAGTATTCGGGCTCGTCCGCCGAGTTGGAGTGGGCCTGCACGAGCACGTGGGTCGCGGCCGGTGACCAGAGCACGAACGACACGTCGAACAGTTTCGGCGCAAGCGTTCGCTCGGACGCGTCGTCCGTCGACGCGATCCGCACTCCCGATGGATCGTCGAGCGAGACGTACGCGAGCCGCTTCCCGTCGGGTGATGGCCGTCCCGCGACTGCCCGTCGCTTCAGAACTCGTGGCTCGCCGCCAAGGGTCGGCATCGCGTACACGTTAGGCCCGTTCGCGTCACTGCCCGTGAACACGAGGGTTGTATCGTCGGCCGAGAACGCGAGATGAGAGCGCTCCGAGCCGCCACGCGTCAGGCATACCGGCGACCCGCCGATCTGCTGCAGCCAGATCTGCGGCAGTGCATCGTCGCGGCCGCCGTCCGAGACGTACGCGAGCAAGCGCCCATCGGAGGACAGGGCCGGCCAGAACGTCGCTGCCGCCTTCCACGTGATTCGCTCGAGCTGCGCCGTCGCTGGTGCGACGGCGGCCGCACCGGAAAGAACCCCGGTGGTCGAGCTGGACTCCGAGATATCGTTGGCCAGCGTACGCCGGCGGCTTTCCCACCACGCGTCCACCTCCGGCCGTCGCGCGTAGACGCTTCCGCGCTTCTCGTGCGCGAGCCGATGCACCGGCAGTCCCTCATCTCGCTCCCACCGCTGCACGGTTCGCACGCCGCGACCGAGGTAGGCGGCGATCGCCTTCCAGGAATCGAGTCGGTCTTCAGGGCCCGCCGATGACGGGGCCTGGACGTGTTCGGGATGACTCACGGCGACACCTGCCCGCGACAGAGCGTCACCAACGGTGCGCCAAAACGCGCCACTCGGCCAGTGACGTGTCATGTCGCTTTCGCGTGCCAGCGACTCGCCTCACAGTAGCTCTGCACCGTCCTTCCGGTGCGTCGCACGAGTCGAGCTGGTATCGATAACTACGGAGGTGTCAGATGTGTCGGATACTGAATTCCATTCTCGCAGTGACGGCGGCCGGTGGCCTGAGCGGCGCCGCAATCGCGTCGCGGTCCCCGTCGATCGAAGGTGTCTGGCAGGCTGTTGAAGTCACCATGACTGGACCCGGCGCCCGGACGATCACGCCACTGCAGCCCAACCTCAGCATCATCACGGCGAAGCATTACAGCCACATCGAGATCCATTCGGATGCCCCGCGTCCGCTATTGACGGATGCAGCGAACGCATCGGCGGACGATCTCCGTCGAGCCTGGGGTCCCGTCGCAGCCGAGGCCGGCAATTATGAGCTGTCGTCCGGAGCATTCGTCACGCACCCCGTGGTGTCCAAGAACCCGGCTGCGATGACCAAGGGCTCGTTCACGTCGTACTCGTATCGCATCACCGGGGACACGCTATGGTTGACCCCGCAGCGAGACGCGCGCGGCGCGGCGAAGAATCCGCCGACGATCAAGCTCGTGCGGATCGAGTAGCTCGCGATGGCCCTTTCTATCGCGGCCAGACGCGTTTCAGCATGACCCCTTGGTCCGCCGATCCTGCGTTGTCGAAATCGTCCGCCCTCGATCGACATCTACGTAGAGACCGAGATGGAGGCACGATGATGCGCCACAATACTGGAAACACCCTGGCCGCACTGGCCGTGATCGTTTTGCCGCACGCGAGCAACGCGCAGAGCGCCCCGGCGCCCGTTCCATTCGTAGTTGGCGAGGAGCTCACCTACAAGGCGACGTTCGGACGAATTCCGGCGGGTTCCGCGCGCATGCGCGTGGACTGCATCGAGATCGTTCGCGGCCGCCCCACGTACCACCTCATCTTCACCATCGACGGCGGGATTCCGTTCTTCCGCGTGCACGACCGCTACGAGAGCTGGGTCGATGTGGAGACGCTGTCGTCGCTGCGTCACCGGCAGCAGGTGTCCGAGGGGCACTACAAGCGCACGACCACGTACGAGATCTACCCGGAACGCGCCGTGTATCAGAAGAACAACGACTCGCTCGCGCCGAGCGTGTCGAACCCGCTGGATGATGGCTCGTTCATCTACGCCGTTCGCGCCGAGGCGGTGAAGGTCGGCGAGACGCGGCGGGAAGATCGCTACTTCCGTCCCGATCGGAACCCGGTGGTGCTCGCCGGCCTGCGGAAGGAAACGATCTCGGTGCCGGCCGGCACGTACTCGACGGTCGTTGTCGCACCGACGATCCGCACGAAGGGCATGTTCGCCGAGGGCGGCGAGGCGCAGGTGTGGTTCTCCGATGACGACCGGCGCGTGCCAGTGCAGCTCAAGACGAAGTTCGGGGGGTTCTCGATCAAGCTCGAGCTCAAGTCGGTGACGTTAGGCGATGGGCCGGCGCCCTCGCTGGCGACCGCGCCGTAAGTACTGATGACTAGAATCCCGGCGGGTGCTCACCCGCCACGTTGAACGCGCGCTCCATCGCGATGCCCGCCCGCGCGATCGTTCCCTCCTCGAACAGGCGGCCGATCAGCGTCACACCGTGCGGCACGCGCCGCGGCGGATCGAACTTTGGCAGCGGGTTCTGCGGGTCGGGCGCCCAGTCGCTTCGCGCCTCGCTCACGGTCACGAAGCCCGCCCGCAGCGTCAGCGACGGATGGCCGGTGAAGTTCGTGATCGTCAGCATCTCGTCGCGCAGCGACGGCACCAGCAGCACGTCCACCTGGGACATGATCCGCGCCAGCTCGCCGGCGAACTTCCGGCGCAGCCGGTCGGCCTGCACGAAATCCACCGCCGACAGAAAGCGCGCTTCGCGAAACAGGTTCGGCCACGCGTCAGGCACCTGCGCCTTCAGCTGGTCATCCTGGTTGCTCAGCGTCAGCTCCTCGAACGCCGCGGCCGCCTCGGCGAACAGGACCGGCATGAGTGAGCTGTGCGGCCAGTTCGCGAGCGTCACCTCGGTCGGCACCATGCCTAACGTTTTGACGGTTTCCAGCGCGGCGCGATCCACATCCGTGGCCGGAGCCTCCTTCATCCACGCCGGCAGATAGCCTACGCGCAACCCGGCAACGGAACCGGTGGCATCGAAGTCCAGCCGGCTCGGCACGCTCGCGACATCGCCCGCGTCGGGTCCGGTGATCGCCTGCAGCACGAGCATCGCGTCCTCGACGCTGCGCGTCATCGGGCCGAGCTTGTCGAGCGACCAGCACAGCGTCATCGCCCCGGTGCGCGGAACGCGACCGTACGTGGGTCGCAGCCCGGTCACACCGCAGCGCATCGCCGGCGCGACGATGCTGCCACCCGTCTCGCTTCCGATGGAGAAGGCGACGAGCCCGGCGGCCGTCGCCGCGCCCGGGCCGGCGCTCGACCCCGACGCGCCTTCCTCGAGCAGCCACGGGTTCATGGTCTGCCCGCCGAACCAGATGTCGTTGAGCGCGAGCGCACCCAGTGAGAGCTTGGCGATGAGCACTGCCCCGGCATCGTAGAGCCGCCTGACCACCACGCTGTCAGCGTTAGGCACCCGATCCCGATACGGCTCGGCACCCCAGGTGGTGCGGATGTTCGCCGTGTCGAGCAGGTCCTTCACGCCGAACGGGATGCCGTGCAGCGGACCCCGGTACTTGCCCGCAGCGATCTCGCCGTCGGCCTGCTTCGCCTTCGCCAGCGCCTGATCGCGAGTCACCGTGATGACGCAGCGGAGCTTCGGGTCGAACCGATCGATCCTCGCGAGATAGATCCCGGTGAGCCGTTCCGACGTGAGCTTCCGCTGCTGGATCCACCGCGAAAGACGGGTCACGGGCGCGTACGCGATCTCGGCGTCGCTCGCTGGCAGTGGGCCCGGGTCGACGTTGGACCGCACGAACCGGTCGCGCTGCACACCGATCTTGAGCCCTGGCAGCGCAGCCGGATCCCATACGGTCGCCGGCGCGAGCTCCGGCTCGAGCGCCACCTTTCGCGGGCCCGTCCGTCGCTCGAGCATCGGGGCCATCGCCTTGCGCCAGCTGCCGACGGCCATCGCTCGCTCGGCATCGGTCATCGTCACCTGGGCGAGCCTCTCCGCCTCGGCGAAGGTCGTGGCCGACACCTCCGGCCCGACGGCGGGCGCGGTGTTGAATGCCACCGGAGCGCCGGGGGTCGACGGCGTGGAAGGCATTGGAGCAGCGCCGGTCTGTCTGGCACTCGTGTCCGATTCACCGCGACACGCCGCGGCGGCTGCGGCGAGGCTGAGCGGCGCCCGGATCAGGAACTGTCGGCGGGTATTCAAGACGGCGTCTCCGTAGTGAAGTCGTCGGACTCCCGCGACGTCGCGGGCTCGCTCGAGATCTCGAAGCAGCAGCGAGGCTGGGCGCCGCGCTCGCAGCATTCGCGCACCGGCGTTCCAACCAGCTCGGACAACAGGCTCTCCATCGCGCGACATACGTGCGGCTGGCCGTGCACCGCGGCCGCGAGCAGGCACCCGAACCCGCGAATCCTCAGCGCGTCCCCAGATCGTTCCACCTCGTTGGGCGCGCCGAGCTCCTGGAGTAGCGCCGAGGCCTCGTCGACTCGTTGGGGAATCGGGCCGCGGGGACGAGCCCATTCGGCCGCGAGGCGCCGGCCGACGTCCCTCATGAGCTCCGTCAGCTCCTGATCCGGTAGCCGGTCACCGAGCGCGCGCATGAGATGCGAGGCGAACGGCATGTAGGCGCGCGAGAGGGCGTCGTCCACCCCCGCCGCCAGCTCATAGATGCTGGACGGCCGCGTCTCGCCGCGTCGGAGACCGGCCTTCCGAATCAAGCCATCTCGTTCGAGCACCGCCAGATGCACGCGGACGGCGTTGTATGTGAGCTCCAGCTGGTCAGCGATCTCGGTCGCGGTCGGCTTCGACCGCCGTATGAGGTCGATGATTCGCCCGCGCGTACCCGCCAACGACGCCGGTCTTACCGGTCGTGCGCCCATTTCTCCTCCCCAGACACTCGATCCCTCTAGCATCCCAGGACTAGATATTGCACATTTGCATTCGAAATCTGTTTAATGTAGTGCCCGCTCCAAACAGGAGGCCCGCTCATGCATCCGAAGAAGTTCGCTCTGGCGCTCCGTTCGCGCGATGTGATGGTCCTGGCTCTTGGCGCCCTGATCGCGGGGTGCGCGCGTGATGAGAGCACTCCCATTGCGCCGCGAGGAACCGACAGCACCACCGTATCAGAAACGCGCATGAACCCCGCGACGCTCGCCGAGGGGAAAAAGATTTTCCGATTCGACACCTACGGCGACGAGACGTTCTGGACCGACACTCTCCGCATGCACGAGGTCATCAGCACCGCGGTCAGCCCGGCGACGGCCCTCTCCGTCGGCCTCAAGGTCGACGCGGATGCTCTCCCACCTGAAATCGTAGCGGGAATCCAGAACGGGACAGTCGATCTAAACTCTCCGGCGACGACCGTGACGCTCCTCAAGCTCGGCGCGGTCGTCGGCGTGGTCGGCACGGTCCAAGGCAACGCGCTCACCCGGGTGGGCATAACCTGCGCGCTCTGTCACTCGACGGTCGATAACTCCTTCGCGCCTGGCATCGGTCGTCGGCTCGACGGGTGGCCAAACCGGGACCTCGACCCCGGGGCGATCATTGCGCTCTCGCCCGCCGTGACACCCGCGCAGAAAGCCGTGTACAACTCCTGGGGCCATGGGATGTACGATCCCCGGTTCAACATCGATGGAATCAACATGCCGGTCGTGATTCCGCCGGCGTTCGGCCTCCGGCACGTGAAGCGGGAGATCTACACCGGCGACGGCGTCGTGTCGTATTGGAACGCGTACGTCGCGATCACGCAGATGCATGGGCACGGTCACTTCGTCGATCCGCGCATCGGCGTCGACATCGATAATCCTCCGGATCTCGTCTCGGACAAGCTCGAGGCCCTGCGGGCCTATCAGTTCAGCATCGCGGCACCCGAGGCACCGGCCAGCGCCGACAAGGCCTCCGCGCAGCGCGGTCGCGCGGTGTTCAATGGCGTCGCGAAGTGCGCGTCCTGCCACCTTGGCGATGCGTTGACGGACGTGAATGCCAATCGCCTCCACGAAGCGGTGGAGGTTGGCCAGGACGCAGCATACGCGCAGCGAAGCGCCACGAAGTTGTATCGGACCACGCCGCTGCGCGGACTCTGGAACCCGCCGCAGCTCCAGGGCCCGTATTTCCACGATGGCAGCGCGCCGACGCTCGACGCTGTGGTCGCGCACTACGAGCGGCTGCTGGGTCTGACGTTGACCGCACAGCAGCGGTCGGATCTCGTGGCGTACCTCAAGACGCTGTGAGCAATGAGTCGCTCCGTAAGGGG
>DASUGD010000135.1:0-26638 GCA_036274195.1 Gemmatimonadaceae bacterium
CCGGGGTTCTGGGAGGTGAACGGGTACCACGATCGCGGTGATCCCTGGCGTGAACAGCGCTACACCGGAGATCCGTGACCGACGGCTCCGATGTCGCGTCGTCGGTCGTGCGACCGCGGCGCATCGAGTGGCGGGCCGCGACAGTCAGGGAAGTCATACGAGAGACCCCGCACGCCAAGACCCTCGTGATGGACGTGGCCGGCTGGCCCGGCCACACGGCGGGGCAGCACGTGGACGTCAGGCTCACGGCCGAGGATGGGTACCAGGCGCAACGGAGCTATTCGATCGCGTCGCCGCCGTCGCGCTCGAGCGTCGCGATCACCATCGAGCGGCTGGACGACGGCGAGGTGTCGCCGTATCTGACGGACGCGTTAGGCGTCGGCGATCGCGTCGAGCTGCGTGGGCCGATCGGCGGGTATTTCGTGTGGGAGCCGTCAATGGGCGGGCCGCTGTTTCTCGTCGCGGGCGGATCGGGAATCGTCCCGCTCATGGCGATGCTGCGCACGCGCGCCGCGTCTCCGGCGAGGGTCCGAGATTCCACGCGCGTCACACTGCTCTACTCGTCCCGGAGCTGGGAGGATGTCATCTACCGCGATGAGGTCATGGCGCTCGCCGGCGATCCCGGCGTGAAGGTCTTCCAGACCCTGACGAGGTCACAGCCACCCGGCTGGACGGGCTTCAGGCGACGCATCGACGCGGACATGCTCGCCGAGGTCGCCCCCGCGCCATCGCTTCGGCCGCACATCTACATCTGCGGCCCGACCGCGCTCGTGGAAACGGCGGCTCAGATACTCGTGGAACTTGGCCACGAGCCGGCGCGGGTGAAGACGGAGCGCTTCGGCCCCACCGGATAGACGACCCACACGCGGGCGCGCCATCGCTTGCCGACGGGCCGTGCCCTGGCGAGCTTTCAGTCCGGCGAATGGATCGCCTCCGGTCCGCGGAAAGGGCTGCGCCCATCCATGCGTGAGTGCCCCGTCATACGCCCTCTTCGGGCCGATCGTGCGGACACCGGCCATAACGAAGGAGGCGCACATGTCATCGCCATTCCGCCGTTCGCTCCCGGCCCGGCCGAGCCTCGAGCAGCAGAAGCGCCAGGCGAAGGAGCTGCTCGAGTCGTTCACCGCCGGTGACGCGGAGTCCCGCGCCCGCGTGCGCTCCGAGCTGCCCGACAAACAGCCCATCACACTCGCCGACGTGCAGTTCGTGCTCGCGCGAGAATACGGCTTCGCCAGCTGGGCGGCGCTCAAGGAGCACATCGAGTCTCGCGCGGAGGATCGAGCCACGGTCATCGAGCGCGTGCACGAGGCATTTCGTCGCCGCGATGCCGGTGCGTTGCGACGCCTGTTCCAGCAGCATGCCGAACTGCGGGCGCGGATCAACGATCCGGTCTTCAGCTTCAATTCCCCGGCGCTCGTCGCGCACGCCAACGATCTTCCGATCGTCGAGGTGCTGCTCGAATTCGGCGCAGACCCGAACCGGCAGAGTGAATGGTGGGCGGGCGGGTTTCATGCGCTGCACAGCGCGACCGGCAGAGCGGCAGAGCGGCTGATCGCGGCCGGCGCTATTCCCGATGCGTGCGCGGCTGCGAATCTCGACCGTCCGGACCTGCTCGCCAGGCTCCTCGCCGAGGATCCCGATCGCGTGCACGAGCGCGGCGGCGATGGGCAGACCCCGCTGCACTTCGCGAGATCGCGCGCCGTCGCGGATCTCCTGCTCGACGCCGGGGCTGATATCGACGCGCGTGATGTCGACCACCGCGCCACGCCTGCGCAGTGGATGCTGGACCGTGCTGTCGGCGCGGGGCGGTTCGAGCTGGCGCGGCATCTCGTCGATCGGGGTGCGTCCGTCGATATTTTTCTCGCCGCGGCGTTAGGCATGACGGACACGGTTCGCCAGATGCTCGACGCGAATCGAGGGTTGCTCGACTTGCGGATCGGACAGGGTGACTATGGCGAGCAGCCACCGAGCAGCTATCACATCTACTTCTGGACGATCGGCGCCAACCGTTCACCGCTGGACGTCGCCGCACAATTCGAGCAGTGGGATACGCTGGATGCGATGATGACCTTCGCGTCGCCGCTTCATCGACTGCTGCTCGCCGCGCGGCGGGGCGATGCCGAGCGCGCGCGGGAGGTCGTGCGGGAGCATCCCGGGATCGTCGCGTCGATGACGGCACAGGACCATCGCGCGATAACCGATGCGGCGTGGGCTGGTGACGCGCGCGCCGTGGCGGCGATGGTCGAGCTGGGGTTCGACCCACGCACACCAGGTCATGATTCGGGAACCGCCCTGCACTGCGCCGCCTGGGAGGGCTCGCCGGCGACGGTAGCAGCGCTCCTGCGGCACCCCGAGGCCAAAGCGCTCGTGTCGATCAAGGACGCGCACTATGGCGCGACTCCGCTCGGCTGGTGCTGTCATGGGTCACTGCACGGTAACCGGGCTCACGATCACGCGAATGTCGCTCGATTGCTGCTCGACGCGGGTGCGCGGCCGGGACGCGATACGACCGACGCATCGCCGGCGGTGCGGTCGGTGATCGCGTCAGCATAGGCGGGCGTCTGCATCCTGGCTCATGCGGTCATCCGGACCGAAACCCGAGGCTTGACAGAAACGGTGTACTGTTGAATTTTCAGCACGGTTGAAAAATCAGCACCGACACACATCAGCCAGGCCACATGTCCAAGACATTACCGATAGACGATCTATCCAGGCGGGAACGGCAGGTCATGGAGATTCTCCATCGCCGAGGTGAGTCCACCGTGGCCGAGATCATGGCGGAGCTCCCCGATCCGCCAACGTACTCGGCGGTCCGCTCGATCCTTCGGATTCTGGGCGAAAAGAAGCTGATCGAGTACAAGGAAGACGGGCCGCGGTATGTGTACTACCCGGCGGCGCCGACCGAGGCGACCCGCGACGACGCGCTCGAGCACGTCGTTCGGACGTATTTCGGCGGATCGACCGAGCAGGCAGTCACGGCGCTTCTCCGGATGTCGGATGCCGACATGAGCGACGTCGAGGTCAACCAACTCCGCGAGCGGATCCGCCGCGCGCGTCTCAGCGGGAGGTAAGAGACAATGCCCGCCATACTGTCCGCGTTCTCCGGCGAGACCACTTCCTCGGGTCTCTCCGTGCTCATGATCCTCGCCAAGGCGACCGTGGTGCTGCTCGCGGCGCTCGGCGTCACTCGCGCCATGGAGCGTGGGTCGGCCGTCTCGCGCCATCTGGTGTGGTTCGTGTCGCTCGGAGCGCTGCTGCTCATTCCACTCCTGGCGTCGTGGAGTCCGATCCGTCTGGCGATTCTTCCGTCGGACACCGCCGCTCCGGCTCTCGGGGCGCCGACGTCGGCAGGTCCCACGACCTTGGGCGTGCGGTCCGCAGCGCCGACGGCCGCGCCTCAAGTCGCGGGTCCCGGGTCGCCCATTTCGTCGCCTCGGGTCGAATCAGCGGCGACCACCGTGAGGGATATCGTCTCGCCGCAGACTCCATGGTTCGGAATTTTGAGCGATCCCACGCTTTTGTTTGGGATCTGGGCTACTGTCGCCCTGCTGTTCGCCGGCTGGCTTGGATTTGGCGCACTGTCTGTGCGCCGCATTATCCGACGCGCGCGGCCACTCGAGTCCCAGGACTGGATGAATCCTCTCTGGGAAGTGGCCGATCGGCTCGAGCTCGACAGCGCGCCGCGCCTCGTCCGAAGCGACGACGCGAAGATGCCATTCGCCTGCGGCCTGCTCCGCCCGACGATCGTGCTTCCGGCCGAATCGGACAGCTGGACGCTCGACCGGCGCCGAGCCGTGCTGCTTCACGAGCTCGCGCACGTTCGCCGGCGCGACCTCGTGGGTCATACGGTGGGCCGGTTCGCGTGCGCCCTGTACTGGTTCCACCCGCTCGTGTGGACGGCCGCCAAGCGGCTTCGTTCCGAGAGCGAGCGCGCGTGCGACGATCTGGCGCTCAACTGCGGGGCTCGCGCGAGCGATTACGCCGAGCATCTCCTGGACATCGTCACGGGCGTTCGGCACCACGCGACGCCGGCAGTCGCCCTCGCTATGGCGCGGCGGAAGGAGTTCGAGGGGCGCATGCTGGCCATTCTCGACCCGGAGCTCCGCCGTGGCGCGCCGAGTCGGCGGCAGACGGTCGGGCTGGTGGGCGGGCTGGCCGTGTTGTCGCTCGTAGTTGGTGCGGCAGTGCCGGTTGCGCGGGCCGCCGATGGATCGGTTCGTCCGAACCGCGGCGCGTCGATGGCGACGGCCGCGGCGGCCGACACGCCATCGTTCCTCGATGAGGAGATGTCGCAGGCCGTTCGCACGATGGAGCGCAAGGAAACTCGCCAACAAACGTCGCGCCGTGTCGACACGGTGCACATCCAAAACGAGCTCGGGACGGCGATCGGCACCGCCGTGGGGACGGCCGTGGGCACGAGTGTGAGCAAGACGGTCGGGAAGTCGGTGGGTGAGATCGTTTCGAGCACGGTGCGGGACGTAGTACCGGCCGCGATCAACGCGGCGGTTCCGTCGGTCGAGGCACTGACCGCAGCCATCAGCGCACCTAACGCGAAGCAGGGTCGGAACGACGATCGCCCGGCGCTGCTCGCCAACGTGCTCAAGACCGACACCAGCGCGACCCTGCGCCGCGTAGCGGCGTGGGGGCTGGCGCAGTTCGGCGAGTCGCAGGTTGGCGTCGACGCGTTGACGCAGGCGGTTCGGCGTGACAAGGACGCGACGGTGCGGGAGACGGCAGCCTGGGCGCTGGCGGATGCGCGCTCGAGCACCGCCGTGATCGAGGCGCTGTCGGCCGCGCTCAAGAGCGACACCGATGCGAAAGTGCGAGCGACGGCCGCGTGGGCGTTAGGCAGCCTCGGCGACGACGACGGCGTGCCCGCGTTGACGGCGGCCCTGAGCGACACGAGCCGGGCGATCCGCCTGCGCAGCGTGTGGGCGATCGGCAGCATCTCGCCCAAGCAGGCCCCGAAGCCGCTCGTCGCGCTCCTGTCGGACAAGGACGAGGAGATGCGGCAGATGGTCGCGTGGGCGCTGTTCACGATCCAGGATCCCGACGCCGTTCCGGCGCTGACGACCGCGATGCGCTCGGAGACGGACAAGGACACGCAGCGCGCGCTGATCCGTGCGCTCGCGGCAACGGGCGAGCAGTCGGTGGACGCGATCAAGGCGCTGATCGACTCGAAGGATCCCGAGGTCCGCGAGGCAGCTATTCGCGCGCTGGCCGGCGGCCGCGCCAGCGGTCCGTGGCCGAAGCCGTGGCCGCAGCCGCGGCCACACCCGTACTGATCGGCTTCCGAGCGGGCGCTGCCTAACGATTTCCGTCGTGGCGCGCCCGTTTCTCGCCGCGGAAGTGCTGAAAATTCAACAGTGAACCCACGCGGTTGCCCCAACCAGTGCTCACAATGGCCCGAGCCCGAAGCTTTTTCGGAGGAATCATGTATCGCACGAGCGGACTCATTCTCGCCGGTGTGTTCGTCGCTTTCACGTCGGAGACACGGCGCACTCCCATTGTGGTCTCCGTGCTTGCCGCGGAGCCACCGGTCTCATCGGAGCTCGCGCAAGCGGCTGCCACGCCGGGCGGGCCGGCGGAGGCGCAGGACATCACCGCGCTGCTGGGTGCCGCGCGCGGCGTGCCACCGATCATCTGCGCGTTCGCCGCGCAGTCGGTCGGAAACGGGGGGTGGGGCTGGTACGACGCGCCGGCGTCGCCGGTGGCGTCGGAGATCACGAGCCGCCTTCGTGATTTCGGACGAGAGAAGCTCGCCGCTGGCGATGTCCGGCTGCTCCTGGACAGCCTGTCGAGCACCGACGCGTGCGTTCGCGAGCTCTCCGTCCGGCTGCTCGGGCGGCAGCGTGACACCACGATCGTGTCGGGTCTTGTCGAGCGTCTCGGGTCTCGCACACCAGAGACGCGAGAGGTCGCGGCGCTGGGGCTCGGGGCCGTAGGAGCGAAGAGTGCCGTGGATCCGCTCGTGCGCGCGCTGCGAGACGCGACGCCGGGCGTACGGGCAAACTCGGCCTGGGCACTCGGACACCTTCATGATGGCCGTGCGCTGGGCCCGATCATGGAGCTCCTGCGCGACCAGGATGCGCGCGTGCGTGAGGCCGCGACGGTTGCCGTGGGCCGCATGGATTCCTCGACTGCCGTGGAGGCGCTCATTCGGGTCGTCAGGGAAGACGCGAGTCCGGCGGTGCGGCGTTCCGCGGCGTGGGCTCTGGGCCAGCTCGAAGCCCGGAGCTCCGTGGACGTGCTGATCGCGGTGCTGCGTCAAGACGCGGACGCCCGGGTGCGCGAGATGGCCGCGTGGGCGTTAGGCAGCATGGATACCCGTACCGCGGCGCCGGGGTTGGTCGGCGCGTTGCGCCGCGACTCGAGCGAGGCGGTGCGCGAGACGGCGGCATGGGCGCTGGGCCACGTGGGTGACCGGACGGCGGTGGACATCCTGGGCGAGGCAGTCAAGAGCGACAGGAGCACGCGCGTTCGCGGCACGGCGGCGTGGGCGTTAGGCCAGCTGGACCCGAAGGAGGCACCGCGCGGCCTCATCGATGCCCTGACGGACGATGACGACGACGTGCGACTCAAGTCGGCCTGGGCACTCGGCCAGATCGGCGATTCGGCCGCGGTGAATGCAATCCGTTCGGCCCTTCGCGTCGAGAAGTCGGACCGGGCGCGGAAGGCACAGATTCGTGCGCTGCTGCGTTCGGGTGGGCGGTCGGAGGCGATTCTGACGGATCTGTTGAAGTCGCCGGAGCCGGAGGTGCGGGAAGCGGCGGTGCGGGGGCTCGCGGGGAGCAACGGGTTCAATCCCTGGCCCTGGCCGTGGCCGAGGCCGAGACCCGTACCGTAGGGAATCGGCGGCGCGCCGAAGGCGCGCCGGAGGGAACTGGGAACAGGGAACCGGGAACGGAGGCTCCATGGGGCTTCTGTTCCCGGTTTCCTGTTCCCGCGATAATGTGCGCTCCGCCAATCTATCGCTCACTCGCTCCAACAGCTCTATGCGGACGTCATTTCGCGTTGTCACTGCCGCGTGCGTCGCGGCAATCGCCTTCGATGGCGCCGCCCGAGCGCAGGCGCCGCGCTTCGAGGTCACGGTCGATCCGGCGGCGCGCGCGACGCCGCTCACCGGTCGGCTCGTCGTCGTCGTGTCCAAGACCGCCCAACCAGAGCCGCGAATGATCATCGCGCCACAGGGGCCGGCGGTGTTCGCGATCGATCTCGACCAGTTGCGCGCCGGCGAGGCGGCGATCGTCGACGCGAAGACGTCCCTCGGGTACCCGATGCCGCTCGCGCAGCTACCGGCCGGCGACTACTACGCGCAGGCCATCGTGAACGTCTACGAGCCGATCACGCGCGCCGACGGGAAAACGATCTGGGTGCACTTCAACGACGGCACCCAGGAGGTCATGCAGATCGCCGCCGGGAATGTCTACAGCGACGTGCACAAGATTCAGGTGGGACGTGGTGGTACCGTGAAACTTCGCATCGACAAGGTGATCCCACCGTCACCGCGGCCCAAGGACACCGAGTGGGTCAGGTACGTGCGCATTCAGAGCCAGAAGCTCACGGCGTTCTGGGGGCGGCCGGTCTACGTGCATGCAACGGTGCTTCTGCCCAAGGGTTACAACGATCACCCCAGCGTGAAGTATCCGACCGTGTACACGTTCGGCCACAACGTGCCGTTCAGCTTCACACCCGACTCGACGCGGATTCGCGGCATCGGGCAGCTGAGCCCCGTGACCGGGCTCGAGACAGGGTATGACTTCTACAAGGCCTGGATCTCGGACGGCTTTCCCCGCTTCATCGCCGTGAGCTTCGAGCAGGCGACGCCGTTCTTCCTGGACTCCTACTCCGTGAACTCGGCGTCGAACGGACCGTACGGCGACGCCATGGAGCAGGAGATCATTCCGGAGCTCGAGCGGCAGTTCCGCATGATCGGGAAGCCGTACGCCCGCCTCGCCGAGGGCGCATCGACGGGGGGATGGCAGACGCTCGCCCTGCAGCTCAAGCACCCGGACTTCTTCGGCGGTGCGTGGGTGCTGCAGCCGGACCCGATCGATTTTCGGCGATACCAGCTCGTGGACATTTACTCGGACACGAACGCGTTCGTATTGCCGAACACGCAGCTCACGACGACGGAGCGACCGTTCCGGCGAACGGTCGAGGGCCAAGTCGCGTGGACGCTGCGTCAGCTCAGCCTGTTCGAGGAGGTGCTCGGTACGCGGGGCCGGTCCAACTACCAGCTCGAGGGGTGGGAGGCGGTGTACGGGCCGCTCGACGCGGACGGGTATCCGAAACCGCTCTGGAACAAGCTTACGGGCACGATCGACCGGGGCGTGGCGAACGCCATGCGCGACAACGGCTATGATCTTCGCGACTACGCCCAGAAGAACTGGGACACATTAGGCCCCAAGGTCGCCGGCAAGCTGCACTTCTTCGCCGGCGACATGGACGATTTCTATCTCAACCTGGCGGTGTACCGGTTCGAGGAGTTCCTCAAGGGAACGGAAATCGGAAAGACCGTGCCCTTCACGTATGGCCGACCGATGAAGGGGCACAGCTGGCACGTCATGCCGTGGGCGGAGCTCGTTAGGCAGATGGGCGCCCACGTGAAGAAGAACGCGCCGGCCGGGGAAGACGCGTCGGCATGGTGGTACTAGGCTGGTCTGCGGGCTCGAGCAACGGCAGAGGGTCATCATGATCACGACGAGGCCGATCGACACGATCATCAGCGCCGGCTGGCGCGAGCAGCGCGTGCACGCGAACGGCGTTTGGCAGCACATCTGGCGAACGGGTGGCGGTGGGGCACCCCTCGTCGCGCTGCCGGGCTTTCAGGAAATCGGGCTCACGTGGGCGCGGGTGGCGAAGCGGCTGGAGAACGACTTCGACATCATCATGGTCGACTTCCGCGGGCAGGGACGCACCGAGAGGGGAACGGCGACGTACTCTCAGGCGCTCCTCGTCCAGGACGTCGTCGCGCTACTCGGCGAGCTCGACCTGAGCAGCACGAGCCTGATCGGGTTCTCGAATGGCGCTGGTGTGGCGGCGGAGCTCGCGGCCACACACCCATCGCTCGTTGCGCGCGCCGTGCTGGAAGACCCGCCGTGGAACGCGGCGCGGACCGCGGGCCTCGCCGACTCGCCGCAGTACCAGGAATGGCACGTTCGCTGGCTCGAGTGGCTCGAGCGATTTCAGGGTGCCGACCCCGTCGAACAAGTCGCCATGATCGGCTCACAGATCCCGCAAGCCGGTGCGCCGTGGCCTAACGAAGAGCTGATTGCTTTCGCCGAGTCCTATGCGCAGCTCGATATCGACTTCGTGCGAGATCCGGCGCCGTTGTGGAAGGTCGTGAACCGGCCCCTCGACTCGCTGCTGGGGGAGATTCGTTGCCCGACGTTGCTACTCGAGTCGACGAGGCGGATGCCAGGCTTGCCAGGGGTAGGTGGCCCGAGCGCGCGCCCACCCATTCCGTCCAACGTGGCGTGCATCGAGTTCGACACGGGACATTTCATCAGGCGCGAGCAGTTCGACCGCTACATGGCTGTGGTCGAACGGTTCCTACGCGCGCTTTGATCATGCGCCCATCGATGTCGGGTTGGCAGAACCTGAAGAGCAGGCACGGTCCGGTCGACTGGCACGGCGTTCGCGCCGCTCTTCTGCTCATCCCACGATCGTCGTGTGGATTCTCGCAAAGGAGGAGCGATGGCGGGCGGAACTGCAGTCAAGACGGGACCAGCCACGTGGAGCCTGGACCCGGCGCACTCGAGCGTCGAGTTCTCGGTGAAGCACATGATGATGACCACGGTGCGCGGCCGCTTCAAAAACGTGAAGGCGCGGCTCACGGGGGACCGGGATCACCCCGACGAGGCCGGCGTCGAGGTCACTATCGATGTGAACAGCGTCGACACCGGCGTCGCCGATCGCGACGCGCATCTCCGCGGACCCGACTTCTTCGACGCCGAGCGGTTCCCGAACATCACCTTCCGCAGCAAGCGGTTCGACGGCCCGGCGCCGAAGCAGGAGGGTGACCGCTTCCGCCTCGTCGGCGACCTGGTCATCCGAGACACCACGATGGAAGTGGTGCTCGAATGCGACTACGAGGGCCGGGGAACCGACCCGTGGGGGAAGACGCGCGCCGGATTCAGCTTCCGTACGGAGCTCGACCGGCGGGAATGGGGCCTCAAATGGAACCAGGCGCTCGAGACCGGCGGCGTGCTGGTCGCGAACAAGGTCCGCGTCGAGGGAGAGGTGCAGTTCGTGAGGGAGTGACTTCGCGTCGCCCCTCACGGGTACGTTCCTTATTTCTCGGGGAGCCGCGAGGTGACGTTGCCCGCGGCGTCCAGAAACTCCAGGCTCGGGGTACCTAACGAATCGACGGTGAGGCGCAGCCGTGGCTTCCCGGCTCGATCCGAAAGGTTGAGGACGGCCGCCTTGCTGGCGTCGCGCCCGACGTACACGCGCGGCGCCGCCAGCGGGACGCCGTTGCGTGGCTGTGCCCACTTCTGCAGCGCGGCCGTGCGAGCCGGGCCCTCGGGAATGGCTTTCGTGATCGAGTCCCGCTCGGCGACCAGATCGTAGATGTCGACGTCGGCGCGGTCGGCGATGGTCAGCCCCATGTTGCGGCGGCCGTTGTTGTCGTTGTACTGGAAGTAGAGCACCTGGTCCTGGTTGAACTGGTCGAACGAAAAGCCGCTCTGCGCCCTGAACGTGCCATCGGGCTGGCGCTTTCCCTCGAAGGTGAGGCCGCCGTTTTCCGTGCCTTCGTCGTTGAAGAAGATGATCCCGGGCCGAGAGCCGCCCGCATAACCGAACGGCTTGCCCTTGTAGATCGGGCCGATCGACCGGGGGCGATTCGAGATCACCATGCGGAGCTTTCCGTCGGGCTCGACGACGTTGATGCGCTCGACATCGATCTCCGTGAACCGCTGCTTCTGCGACGCCTGTCGAAACGCCGCGATCGAGACCGTGCCGAGGAGCGCGGTGATGACCGTTGCGTATACCTTGAGCAAGCGGAGCTCTCGGCGAATCTCGTTATCCATGATCTGGCGCTCCGAGGTGATGGGCGAGGTTATCGAGCGTGCGACGCGGCTGCGTTCAGCTGCGTGAAACCCTGCTCGAGATCGGCGATGAGGTCAGCGGGATCCTCGAGGCCGACGTGAATGCGGATGAATCGATTGTCGGACGAGCCGGTGAGATGGCGGAGACGCGTCGAGTCCATGGGGATGGCGAGGCTCTCGAAGCCGCCAAAGCTCGCGCCCATGCCGAACAGGCGCAGCGAGTTGAGCATGACATCGACCGCCGCCTTGGGTACGGGATGCAACACGACGCCGAACAACCCGCTCGCTCCGGTGAAGTCGCGCTTCCAGATGGCATGGCCCGGGTCGGTCGGGAGAGCCGGGTACAACACCTGCTTCACTTCCGGCCGGTCCTGCAGCCACTCGGCGACCTGCAGCGCGCTCGCCTGGTGACGCTCGAGCCGCACGCCTAACGTGCGAAGACCGCGGAGTACGAGGTACGCGTCGTCGGGACTCACGCTGTAGCCAAGCTCCGCGACCATCGCCCGGACGGGCTCGTACAGGGGCTCCGTGGTCGTAATGGTGCCGAGCAGGACGTCGGAGTGCCCCCCGATGTATTTCGTGGCCGCGATGATCGACACGTCGGCTCCAAGCTGCATCGCGGGGAGGAAGTACGGCGTCGCCCAGGTGTTGTCGATGGCGACGAGTGCGCCATGCGCGTGTGCCACGTTCGCGATGGCTGGCAGGTCCTGCACATCGAACGTGATCGATCCGGGCGATTCGAGAAAGACGACGCGTGTCTCCGGTCGCATGAGTGATTCGATGTCGGCGCCAACGCGCGGGTCGTAGAACGTCGTGGTAATGCCGTAGCGCGCGAGAATCACCCTGGCGAAGTGGCGTGTCGGCTGGTATGCCGAGTCGGTCATGAGGAGGTGGTCGCCGGTCTCGAGCAGCGCGAGCAGCGCCGTGGTTGCGGCGGCGAGCCCGGACGGCAGCAACATGGCGCGATAGCCGCCTTCCAGCGTTGCGATCGCTTCCTCGAGGGCGAACGTCGTCGGCGTGCCGAGCTGCCCGTAGCGAAGGACCTTGAATCGGTTCGCGTGGACGCGCGACGCTTCCCATTCCGCGACCGTGGGGAACAGGATCGTCGATGCGCGGTAGACCGGCGGGTTCACCGCGCCGTGCCGGTCGGTGGGACTGCCGCCGACGTGCGTGAGCAGCGTGTCGCGGCGGAATGGGGGATCGCCGTTAGGCGTCACGGCTGAACGAGACTCGTGACGTAGGTGAACCGCTCTCCCGGATGAATCGTGCTCGAGAGCTCGATCAGTCGGCCGTTGTGATCGTAGTACCTGCGAACGGCGCGGAGCGCCGGCTCACCATCGAGCGCACGCAGCAGCTTCGCCTGGCGCTTGCCCAGACGCACCGCCTGGATGCTCTGCTCGATCCGCGCGATGCGAACGCCATACTCCCGCTCGAGCATCGACGAGATCGTGCCGCTCAGATCCTCGACGTGCTGCGCGAGGTCCGGAAAGCGGAGGTCAATGTACGCGGTCGTCATGCACACCGGGAGCAGATCGCCCGGCATCGCGCGCAGCGTGTCGACGCGCAACCATCGCCTCCCCAGGCGGCACGCGAGCAGTTCGGCGAGCGTGGTGTCGCAGGCAATCTCCTTCGCTTCGAGCACGGAGAGCTCCGTCTGCCCGGCGTACTGGAGGAGGTCGCCGATCGTGTTCGTCGGCTGCCGATACGACGGCCGTGGGGTGCGCGCGACCACCTCCGTTCCGACCCGCCGCCGTCGTGAGATGAGACCGGCATCGCGCAGTCGGCGAAGTGCCTCACGCACCGTGTGCCGGCTGATGCCGTACTGCTCGCACAGCTCCATCTCCGTCGGAAGGTTCCCGCCAACTGGATAGCGTCCGCTCCCGATTCGCTTCGTGAGATCGTCGGCCAGGCGCTGATAGCGCGGCCTGAGCGCTTGGCGGCGCGGGGAACCGTTCTTGGACGCCATTGTCGAGGTGGAGGCGAATCGCAGCGGGACGAACGCGGAATAGCTTCCGCCGTCCGCCATGGCGTGTCAAGGTGACCGATGGGCGCAGTGGGCGCGGCGGCCGGCTGTCTTCTCGCCCTAACGACTGACTCGTCCGATCGCGAGCGCCCCGGTGCCTCCCGGTGTCGATCGTTCCATCGTGCGGCTCAGTGGTGGCTTCGCTGACCGTGTTTCATCCAGTCACGCCACGCTGCGTCGAGCGCCGCGATGTCGTGCGGGAGGGTCGTGCTCGACGCGAGGACGTCGGGAATCGACCCGCCTCGCGCGAGCTCGTCCGCGAGCCGGGGCACGATCCCGGAATCACGGTCATGCAGAAAGGTCAGTACCGAAACCGACTGGGATATGAAGAGTGGCGACGCGCCTGGCGTCGCGTTAGGCCGCGCCGACACCGCGGTCGCGAACAGCGAAGCAAGTGGCACGATGTGCTTCGGATCGGCGCGGAGCGCGTCGTTCGCGCGCTCCGCGGCCCCTTCCCCTCCGAGGATCGCCAGCGCTCCCGTTTCGATCCACCCGGGCAGGGTCGCCGCGGCGGTGGATGTCCTGACAGGCCCGCCCGGCTGGGTGTCGGACACGCGCGCGGCGTCCAGCGTCCGCGCCCGCAACCAAGTTTCGGCCGCGGTCGCGGCCAGCGATGGCCTCGCGAACATTTGCACACGCGCTGAGTCTTCGCCCTCTGCGCCTCGGCCGTGTCGGGCGCCTCGAGCCTCCGGCGGGGTTTCCGTGTGGCGCCGGAGCGCGACGTGGGCGAACGGGACGCCACGCCATGTGCCGGTCGAGTCGGCAACGGCGCCGGAGTCCAGTCGAATCGCAATGGGGAGTGGTGCGTGGCCGAAGAGCTCGTGGTATCGCCACGCGACATCATCGAGGACTTCGCGATTCCACAGCGCGTCGCGCTGGCTCGAGAGCAGATAGTACGACGGCGCCTTCAGCACGTACGTGGTATCGTGTCCCGCCACGAGCGTCTCGCTCGCGGGGGCCGGATCCGGCGTGAACGGATCTTCGTGAAAGACGAAGCGCGAGCAGGCAAGCCCGGCCTGGGTCGCTACCAGGAGCGCCGCGCAGCGGGCAATGGTTTTGGTGAACATAAGCGTTAGGCTCGAATTCCATCCAGTCATCGTTGCTCGGCGAGGAAGCTGCCGCTCACCACCCCGGCTGCAGCAGGACACCCCAGACTCCACCTCGGCCCGGCCGCTCGAACGGATGGGCGTAGTACACCTGGAACACGGCGAACCCGAACAGATTGATCCGCGACGCGATTCCCGTGCTCACCACCGGCGTGCGATCACCCGACGTCGATGCAAAGTTCAACACTGGCCCGCTCTCCTTCGTCCACGCGGCACCCGCATCCACGAACGGCGCGATCTCGATCGGCGGCAGCGGACTGGGGATCAACCCGAAGCCGCTCGTGCCGAACAACGGAATACGGAGCTCCATGTTCGCGACCGCGAGTCGGCTGCCCACCAGGCGATCGAACTGCGGGCATGCGCTGTTGGCCAACGAACCACTCCCGGGCGTCGCGCAATCGTTGTTCGTGAATGAGTTGTACG
This sequence comes from Gemmatimonadaceae bacterium, assembly GCA_036274195.1. Classification (GTDB taxonomy): domain Bacteria; phylum Gemmatimonadota; class Gemmatimonadetes; order Gemmatimonadales; family Gemmatimonadaceae; genus JAJKIV01. Next base: position 14,607 of record DASUGD010000135.1, read on the forward strand.
AGTAGCCACGCACGAGGGAGCCGTCGCCGAGGAACAACGCGCCCACCTGGTTGCTCTCGGAGTCCTTGCCGTATAGCCCGTAGTGCATGCCGCGCACCGCGAGCGTGAACGGCTTCATGAAGAAGTACTTCCGGTAGTCGAGCAGCACGGTGTTGTAGTCGAGCGTGCCGAGCGTCGGCGTCACCTCGAAGCGAAACCGCGAGCCGGAGATCGGCGACGTGAAGCCGAATGACGACGCGTCGCCGACCAGCGCGATCGTCGCCGACTCGAGGCCTAACGACGGCGGCGCGGTCAGGTCGGTGAGCCCACTCGTGCGCCCGAAAAAGTCCTGCGTCGCCGACTGCACGCTGTAGCCGTAGTGCGTGTACCCGGCCGAGAGCTCGAGGCGGCGCGTCTGCGAGAACGGGTACTGCAGAATCGCCGACACGTTGTCGATCGCCACGTGCTCGTACACGTACTGCGCGCCGGTATTGGTGAGCGCCCCGTAGGCGTACACGTACGGCGTGCGTGATACGTTCACGCCCCAGTTCCAGTGACTCCCGGTGTTGAGGTACAGGAGCTGCCCGCCGATGTCGCGCAGCTGACCGTTCGCCTGGATTCCCACACCGATGTTCTGGTCGCCAAGCACGTCGCTGAACAGCGCGGACACACCGCCGGCGAACTGAGTGCCGAACACGCTGCTCGTTCCAATGCCGACGGTCGGCTGGCCGATCGCGGCGAGCCGAAATGCCGTGCGATACGGCCGCTCGGTGATCGCCGAGTCGGACGGAAGCCCGTCATCCGCGTCGTGGAGATAGCCGATCACCGCGCCTTTCCCCCCGTGGCCATCCGACGGCAACATGGCGGCCGACTTCGTGGTTCGCGGCGGCAGGATGGTGTCCATCGTGGTCGCTGCGGGGATCGTATCGGGCGCGCCGTCATCCGAGCCCTCGGCAACATGACGGGCGGCGTCGGCCGAAACCGGTTCGCCCTGCGCTCGTTCTGCTGGCAGCGCGGCGATGCGGAACCCCGCCTTGTCGAACACGGAGAACAGGAGCCGGCCATTTTCGCGCGCGATCGAGATCGCCGGCGACGACGCCGTCACGCCGCTCACGCCGGTCGCGGCGTGGGTGACGCGGAACGTCTCGCCGGTCGCGATGACGACCCGGTAGATGTCCGTGAACCCGCCCCGGTCCGACACGTAGTAGAGTGATCTGCCGTCCGCCGAATACTGCGGGTCGATGTGCTTGGCGTGAGGCTCGCCGGCGAGCACGTGGATCCGCCCGCTCGCGACGTCGAGGATCGCGACGCGCAGCTGTGAGTACTGGAGACGCTGGAAATCGCTGCCGTACTCGGCCGAGTCGGGCCCGGCGGCGCGGTCCGTCGCGAACGCGATGGAGCGGCCGTCCGGCGACCACGCGGGCTGGAGATCGGCGAACCGATCATTCGTCAGCTGACGGAGCGAGCCGCTCGCCAGATCCCACAGATACAGGTCGCTCAGGCCTCCTTTCTGACCGGAGAATGCGATCTGTCGTCCGTCCGGAGACCAGGCAACGGTCGTCACGGCGCCGATGTCCTTCGGCTTGAACTGTTTTCTGATGCTGTGCGACCGGACGTCGATGACGTCGATCGCGTTGTTGCCGTTGGCGTACGTGACGAACGCCAGCTGTTTCGCGTCCGGCGACCACGTACCCGCCGAATAGAGGAAGCCCAGCGCGTCGAACTTCGAGAGGACGCCAGGCGCCGCGATCTTCGACTTCACCTTGCCGGTCACCGCGTCGGCGAGATACAGGTCGATCCCCGTCAGATCGCGTGAGGAGAAGAACGCGACGAGGCGCCCATCGGGGCTCACGGCGGGCGCGATGTTGTAGTCGCCGTACTCGCCCGAACCGGGGATGATCTGATCGCCTGTCTCCGCGGGGCGCGACCGCCCCTGCACGAGCGGCCCGTACTGCCTGCGGATGGCCGCGCGCCATCGGTCGGACAACGAATCCGCCGACATGCCAAGCGTGCTCTGGATCGCGTTGTCGAAGCCTGACGAGAGCGCAGCCCGGAACAGTCGAGGAACGGTCTCGTCACCCCACGTTCCGCCGATGTACGCCCAGAGGGCTTCGCCGTACCGGTACGGGAAATACTTCCCGCCGTTGGTGAGCTGCTTGATGGTCGGCAGGTCGTTGCGCAGCACGGCGTCGCGCAGCCACATGGCGGTATGCGAGTCCTCGCCACCTAACGACAGGTATTCGGCCATGCCTTCGACGAGCCACTGCGGCAGCCGCTCGAGCGACGCACCGATCGACGACTTGCTCTGCGCGATGTCGTACTGGAACACGTGGACCATCTCGTGCCCGAGCACGTGATCGGTCTCGGCATACGAGCCCGCCAGCGGAAGCACCATGCGGTCGAGCATCGACTCCGTCACGCCACCCGTGCCTTCGTCGAGCTGCTCGGACACGACGTTGGTCTGCTGGAAGTCCGGCTGGTCGGCGTAGAGAATGATCGGCTTGCGCGCGGAGAGCGGATGGTTGAACAGATCGGAGAGCCTGGTATTCCATCGCTCCAGCATCCGCGCCGCGTCCTCCGCCGCCGGCTTTTCGGCGGCGTAGTAGTGGACGTCGAAATGGGGCGTACGCAGGATCTCGAACTTGAAGTGCTCGTACTGCACCTTGTTGCGTCCGAAGTACTGCGCGCTGGCTCGCGGAGCCCACGCGGCGAGCGTCACCGCCACGGCCGCGAGGATGAGAAGAATGCGAACGGCATCGCCAACGAGGGCGCTGCGCGGGGAGGGAGTTCGTGTAACGGTGCGCATGGCAGGAAGGACGGTTCTGCCGCGAGCGGCGGCGATGCGCGAAGTCATCGGGCTCTACGCTGTCGCGCGGCGTGTCTCGAACGACTGTACGACTGTCATTTCCTGAAACACGCGAGATCCCTGGTACCCTCATCGCGGGCCCTCCTGCCGCGCTCGGGACGACGCGAGGACTCGTTAGGTACCTCGTGGAACCTGGCCGTCACGGCGGTGTACATGCCGGTGGCGGTTCTGTCCTCTGGAGTCGTAGGGGTGCCGTCGCGCTCGGGTGTTGTTCATCGTGGACCGTGGCCGTGATGCCTCTCGTGCCGACCTCTCGTCGCTGACCCCAGGGGATGACCCGTTCCATCCGCCTCGCCACGCTGTTCCTGCCGCTTGCCTCGGCCGCGATGCCGTCGGTCGCTCGCGCGCAGACGAGCTGCCGTGGAGCGGTGAGCTCTCCCGCGGCGGCCACTGCTCGCCGATGGCCCGCGCCGCTCGACCGACTCATCACCCTTCACGAGCGCGGGGTGTCGTTACGCGATGCCCTCGACCGTCTCGCGGCCGCCGCGCGCCTGCGGCTGGCCTACTCGGCGGACCTGTTGCCGCTCGATCGCCGCGTGTGTGCGGTCTACCGATCCGTCGCTGTCGGTGCAGCGCTGACGGAATTGCTGGAAGGTGTCTCGGTCGAGCCCGTCGTTGCGGACAGCGACCGCGTGGTGCTCGCGCCAACGTCTACGCCCAAGGCGGCAGCCGCTCTTCCCGCCCCCACCCTGACACAGCGAGCCGGCGTTCTCGAGCGCGTCGTCGTCACGGGAACCGTCAACGGCTCGGCGCAGCGGGCGGTGCCCGTTGCGCTGGACGTCATCGAGAGCCGCGAGCTGCAGCGACGTAACGCCCGGTCGCTCTCCGACGTCGTCAACGGTGCCGTCCCCGGCGTCTGGGTCTGGGAGCAATCGCCCACCAACCTGCTCGCGAGCTACGCGAGCATTCGCGGTGCGAGCTCGTTCGGCCTCAGCTATCCAAAGGTGTACATCGACGGCATCGAGGTCGCGAACTCGCTCCTCGTCACGGCGCTCGATGTCGAGGCAGTAGACCATGTGGAGGTCATTCGCGGACCACAGGGCGCGGCGCTCTACGGCGCCGACGCCATCAGCGGCGTGGTCAACATCGTGACGCGGCACGACGGCATCGATGGTGGCGCGCCACACGCGGAGCTGCAAACCGGCGCGGGCATGGCTGGCAGCATCTACGCGCCGAGTGGTGTGCTCACGCAGCGTCACTCGCTAGTGGTGAGGGCCGGCTCGGGTGTCGGATCCGCTTCGCTCGGGCTCTCCGCCTCGACGCTGGGCGATTTCATCCCGGATGCATCCGACCACCGCTTCACCGTCAGCGGCAGCGGCCGCCACGTGGGCCGCACGCTGATCGTATCCGGCACCACGCGATTCGTGGCCGAGGATGCGGCATCGCCGCCGAGTCCCGTGCTGGCAGGCGTCGCGAGCGGCGACTCGCTCGTGACCCCGCCGCCAGGCGACTCCGCGGTCCATCAGTCGGTACGCCAGTACACGTTAGGCGGCACGGCCAGCGTGCGCCAAAGCGACCGCTGGACGCACACGGCGGTGATCGGCGTCGACGGGTACAGTCTCAACGACGCGTCGGCGTTCGGAACGCCGTTCACCGCCGCCTCCGACTCCGCCCTTCGCGCCGCACGCGGCAGTGCCGTTCGCGGAACGGTTCGTCTCAGCAGCGTCGCGCAACTCGGTACGCGGAAAGGTCTCTCCGGGGCAGTCACGCTCGCGCTCGAGCATTCTGCGGTTCGCGAGGCCAATCGCCTGTCCACGACGTTCGGGCCCGAGTCGCCGCCGAGCGAGTACGGGGAAACCGAGCGGACGACGCGCTCGCGCAGCAACACGGGCCTCATTGGCCAGGTGAATGGCTCGTTCCGGGACGCGGTGTTCCTGAGCGGCGGCGTCAGGTTCGAGCGCAGCGCGGGCACGACCGACGTCGACCGCAATACCACACTCCCGATGGTCGGCGCCGCATTCGTGCGGGACCTCGGCCGCGCCGCGCTGAAGTTCCGCGTCGCGTACGGCAAGGGAATCCGCCCGGCGGAGACGACGATCCGTACGACGTCGTGGATGGGCGAGCGTGGGTCGGAGGGTGCACCGAGTCTGGCGCCAGAGGAGCAGTCGGGCGTCGAGGCCGGCGTCGACCTGTTGATCGGCCGGACGGCCGGCTTCCACGTCACCAGGTTCGATCAGCTCGCGTCGGGGCTCATCCAGCCGGTCGCGGTGAGCAGCTCGGGGCCCGGGCCCGGCGGTGGTGGCGGCGGGAGTGGCGGCAGCGGACCGGGTGATGGCGGCGGGGAGCCTAACGATAACGATGGCCGCCGCATCGCCTACGAGCTGCAAAACGTCGGCGAGATCACAAACCGCGGTTGGGAGGTCTCCGGCTCCATCGGGACGCACGGCTTGTCCGTTTCAACCGCGTACGCGACCGTCGACAGTCGTGTTCGGCGGCTCGCGGATCGCTATACCGGCGACCTGCGGCCGGGCGATCGCATGCTCGCGGTACCGGAGCGCACGGTGAGCGCGACCGCCAGCTACGCGCGCGGGCCGTGGTCGGCGTCGGTGACGGGATCCCGCGCCTTCGACTGGGTGAACTACGACCGGCTCGCGCTGGCCAATGCCGTCGAGAGTGGCGATCGGCCTCCGCGGGATCTCATCGGCGAGCAGCTGCGGAGCTTCTGGCGCCTGTATCCGGGCGTGAACCGACTCCGCGCGAACCTTTCCTACGACCTGCGGCGCGCGTTGTCACTGGTGGCCACCGCGGACAATCTTTTGAACCATCAGTTCGGCGAACCCGACAACGTCACGGTCCTACCGGGCCGGACTATCGCCGGTGGATTGCGCGCGAGGTTCTGATCTTGCCGGGCAGCCGAACGAACGGTGGACGCCAGGCAAAGGATAGCCGCACTGAGGAAGCACGAGATGTCAGCAGATCTGCCATTCAAGCCCGCGCACGTGTCCGCGATCGCCACGCGCGCGTCAGAGCTCGAGCGAATTGGTGAGGAGACCCAGGACCCCGACGCGCTGGTCCGTGCCGCTCGGCTTTATACACTCGCCGTCCGCATCGTCGACGACATCGAGCTCCGCGAAGCGCTGCCCTTCATGCACAGCGACCTCGCTCGCGTACGGGACGAGCTACGCACGCTGGCCTCGGAGCGGATCGCCAATCGGACGCCGGACGCCCCGGACCCGGGTGATTCGGCCGGGACGATCACGCGCCTGTTTCGTGAGATCGCGGTGCGTATCGAGCAGCGCCTCGAGCGGCGTAACGAGCCGGCACAGCCAGCCTAACGACACGGGAATCGGCGAGCACGTCGCCAACTGACGGCTCGTACCGGCGCACAGCGGGTCGGCGGGTTCGGCGTGCGCATAGGGGTACGAGCACGCACGCGTGTTCCTGTTGCGTCATCGCTGCCAACGCCTGCGCGCACCCCGCGAACGGTTCGCGGGACCCGCCGGCCAGATCCCCGGAGCAAGCAATGAGGCGCCGCAACGTCCGCGCGTGGTACCGCCGCGCCGCTCGGATCACGCCACTCCTCGGCATCGCCGCATGCGCCGAGCTCAATTCACCCCGCTCGTCGACGCTGTCGGCCGCGGCGCTGACGGCCGCCTTCTCGACGGTCCCGGTCGGATTCGGGGATGTCTCCACCAGCTTTGTCGGCACCTCGGCCGCGGGCGTTCCGTCGGCCGGCTTCTGGCTTGGCGGCGGGCGCGAGGGACGCATGGACCGTAGCTCGCTCATGGGTGGCGGGCTAGCCGCACACTACAGCGGCGAGGGGGAAGGGTTTGGCCGCGGATTTGGGAATCGCGGTCCATTCGGCGGGGACGTTGGTTGCGACGGTTCGTTCGACTCCGGCCTGGGTCGCGTGGTCTGTTCGGCCCGGACGCGAAATGGTCTCACGATCAATCGGTCGGCACAGTACAAGGATGCATCCGGCGCCGTTCAGCAGGCGTTCGACTCGACCACGACGAACTCGGTCAACACGCAGACCAGCGTGACGGGCACGGTCAGCTACGAGCCGGAAAACGAAAACGAGGCGGGGGATGACCGCCGTGGCCACCGAGGGTCTGGAGGAAATCGCGGACCCGGGGGTGGCGGGGGTCCGTGCTGGGGCACGGGCCGCGGTCTCGGTGGTCTTCTCCTCGGTGATACGGCAACGATCGTGAGCGCCACGACGACCGTGAACGATGTCAGCGATCGCACCGTGTCCGGTCTCGCGAAGGGCAGCATCGCGCGCACGGTGGACGGAACCTCGAAAGGTCAGGAGTCGACCACCGGAGCGTCTACCCGAGGCAACTTCACGGCAACGCGCATCGTGGGTGACACGACAACCGGGCTGGTGATCCCCGTTTCGACCGACGACAGCCAGACCTACCCGACGGCCGGCACCGTGATTCGTTCGATCCAGGCGAGCCTGACGTATGAAGGCCAGGCAGCGATCACCGTCACGCGTCGCGAGGTGGTGACCTATGACGGCAGTGCGACGGCGAAGGTCGTGATCACCGAGAACGGCTCGACCCGAAACTGCACACGCCCGTTGCCGCGTGGTCCGCTGAGCTGCAGCTGATTTGGATCAGGATCAAGGAAAGGGGTCAGAGTCAAACGACTCTGACCCCTTCACCCGCGCTCGTCGGGCAGCCACGCTGCCAGGCGCTCGCGAAGTGTCCTCAGCGCCTTTCCCATCTGCGCCTCGACAGTCTTCACCGAGATGCCGAGCGTGCGCGCGATTTCGGCGTACTTGAGCCCGTGCACGCGACTCAGCTCGAACACTTCGCGGCATCGATCGGGCAAGGCCTGCACCGCGCGCTGCACCGCCACGCTCAGCTCCTCCTGCACGAGGGCCGCATCAGCGGGCGGTGTCGATGAGCTTTCGCCCCGCACTTCCGGCTCGCTACGCTGCTCGATCTTCAGGTGGCGAAGGTGATTGAGCACGCGGTTGCGCGTCGCCTGGAAAAGGTACGCCTGCGCCGACCCATCGCTCGACAGCGAGTCCCGTCGCCGCCAGAGCTCGAGCATGACGTCCTGCACCAGCTCCTCCGCGACTGCGCGATCGCGCAGCATGCGCTCGGCCGTGCCGACGAGCGGCCCGTACCAGGTGCGGAAGATCGCGTCGAACGCCAACGTGTCCCCCCGTCGGAGGCGCTCGAGTAGCTCGGTGTCGCTCGCGTTGGTGGGGGACAACCGGGAGACGGGAGACGGGGACGGGGAACGGGGGACGGCGCGCAACTGGAACCCCAGCGGGGAAGCTACCTTCCCGGAGTACGATCAGCACAAGCGGGCGGGCGGGTTACATCGCGGGCCGATCCAGCAACTCCGTCGCCCGTCGATTCCCGATTCCCTCCGTCGTAGGGGTTTCGTCGCACTCGAGTGTATCCAGAGTGCAGCCACTCGGCTGTACCTTCGCCCGATCCGAGCTCAATGCCCAACGAGACGCCGAATCGTCGAGACGACTCAGTCGATTGGGAGGTGATCGCGCGGTATTTCGCCGGCGAGTGCACCCCCGAGGAGGCGGCTGTCGTCGAGCGGTGGCTCGAGGCCCATCCGGAAGAGGCATCGGGACTGAGGTCGCTCAACGACGCAACGGCACTACTCGCGAGCGCTACCCCGCCAGATCTCGACGTCGAAGCAGCGTTGAAGCGGGTCTCCGAGCGTCGTCACGTCGGTGACGTCATCCCAATCGACAGCCAGCGGCCCGCGCGCCGCGCGCCAGCCCGCGTTGCGGTGCCCGCTCGTCGATGGCCGTCCATAGCGCTCCCGGCTGCCGCGGCCGCCGTCATCCTCATCGGCGGAGGGCTCTGGTGGCACTCCCGGCAAACCGGCGGGTATACGCCGTCATCCGAGGCGCAGACCTTCGCGACCAACGTCGGCCAGCGCGACTCGGTACGGCTCGCTGATGGGACGCGTGTCCTGCTCGGTCCCGAGAGTCGCTTGACCTTGGCCAGGGAATACGGAAATACGGTGCGTGAAGTCGAGCTGACCGGCGAGGCGTACTTCGACGTCCGACACGACGCGGCGCGTCCGTTCGTCGTGCGCGCGGGTGGCGCCGAGATTCGCGACCTGGGGACGACGTTTACCGTTCGCGTTGCTGGCGATCAGGGCGTGCGCGTCGCCGTGACGTCAGGATCGGTGTCGCTCGCCCCGGCGACCACGTCGCCTAACGCCGCGGTCGTGCTGCGGCCCGGCGACGCCGGAACGCTCGGGCCTGATGGCCGCACGCTCGTGGAGCGCGGCGGCACGGCCGAGCCGGACACCGCCTGGACGAATGGCCGCCTCGTGTTCCGCGAAGCACCCGTGTCATCGGTGCGATCAGAGCTGCGCCGGTGGTACGGGATCGACCTCGTGGTGGACTCGGCATTCGCCGCTCGGCACCTGTCCATGACGTTCGACGGCGAAAGCGCCGACCGCGTTCTCCAGGTCATCGCGTTGAGCCTGGGCGCGGAGGTTCAGCGCCAGGGCAACACGGCGGTCATCAAGCCGGCGTCACCGCGCGCGCGATGAGGGTGCGGAGGGCCGCTCCCGCGCTGCGGGATGCCATCGTCACGCGCGGAGCGATCGCGTCGATCGTAGTGGCCTTCGGGATCATGACGCCAATCGCGCCGACCGTGGCGCAGGCGACGTGCACCGTCTCGACCGCGAGCAAGACGTCGGCACACCAGTGGCCCACCCCGCTCGATCGGGAGGTCACGGTCGTAGGTGACAAGGTCACGCTGCGTGACGGCCTAACGCAGCTCGCCGCTGCCGCTCGCGTTCGACTCTCGTATGTGGCGGAGCTCCTGCCGCTCGACCGGCAGACGTGCCTGGCATATCGGTCGGTGGCTGCGGGCGACGTCCTCTCGGACCTGCTGCGGGGAACGGAGCTCGAGCCAGTTGTTGCCGGAGACGATCAGGTCGTCCTCGCCCCGGCACGCCGCACGGCGCCGTCGGACGTGCCCACCGATGACGGCAGCACGCAGCGAGCGAGTGTGCTCGATCGCGTCGTCGTCGTGGGCACGTCGTCGGACAACACCCAGCGATCCATGCCGATCGCGCTCGACGTCGTGAGCAGAGACAAGCTGGCGCACGAAGACAACGGCTCGCTGTCACACCTGCTCGACGGCAACGTGTCCGGCGTGTGGATGTGGCAGCAATCGCCGACCACACTCCTCGCGCAATACGGCAGCATCCGTGGCGCGAGCTCGTTCGGAATCAGCTACCCGAAGATCTACATCGATGGGATCGAGGTCGCGAACCCGCTCATCGTCCAGCAGTTCGATCCGTCCACGATCGAGCGGGTCGAGGTCATTCGCGGACCGCAGGGTGCGGCGCTGTATGGCGCCGACGCCAACAGCGGCGTGATCAACATCGTCACGCGGCACGACGGCACGGGGCCAGGCGGCCAGCGCTTGCAGCTCGCGAGCACGGCGGGCGTGACGGGCAGCCAGTTCGCGCCGCAAGGTGTGCTCACGCAGCAGCACTCGCTCGCGTTCCGCACCGGCACCGCCGAACGCTCGGCCGGCCTTGGCCTGAGTCTGAACACGTTAGGCGCGTACGTACCTGGCGCCTTTGCGCGAACGATCGCGGCGAACGGGAACGTGCGTGCCGTGGGCGCGACGACGGTGATCAGCGCCACCGCGCGCTTCTTCACGGAGCGGGCCGGGTCGCCGGCGAATCCGCTGTTGAGCGGGCTCACGGGTGGCGCGGCACCCGAACCGATGACAGAGCGCAGTGGGCCCTCGTCCGACGGCCCGCGCTACTCGCAGTGGGGGGATGACCCCCGACAGACAGCAGCGATGCAGCCGTACGGCCCGTCGCTCCCGACCGAGTCGGGGAAGACGCAGTCGGTGAGCCAGTATACGGTCGGCGGCAACATCGTGTGGACGCCTAACGACCGATGGACGCACACGATCGTCCTTGGCGTCGACGGCTATCGTCTCGCGAATCCGGCACTGGACGACGGTCCGATTCCGAGCGCGAGTGACTCCGCCCTCGCGGCGTCGCGCGGTGGCGGTGACCGAATCACCGCTCGCCTCACGAGCGCAGCACACTTCGGCTCCGTCGACAAGATGGCGGCCATCCTCACGTTCACCGCCGAGCATGCCGCCCTGCGCGAAGAGACTTCAGTTCTCTCCGTTTCGGGCCAGGGTGGTGACTATGTGCCCCGTCCAGGCGAGCCGACGGCTGGCTCGGAGGCGAGGCTCATCGGGTGGCGAGGAAACAGCGGGCTGGTTGCGCAGGCGAACACGTCGATGCGGAACCACCTGTTCCTCACCGCCGGGATGCGTCTCGAGCGTGACGATGCGCTGCTCGGTTCGACTCGCGTGAGCTCACTCCCCATGATCGGCGGCGCGGTCGTCGGTGACCGAGGCGACGTCGCACTCAAGGTGCGCGCGGCGTACGGCAAGGGCGTGCGCCCCGTGCAGGGTGCGATCCGTGAGCTCGGCTGGAGCGGCCGACGTGCGACGCTCGTCGCGTTCGATGTCACGCCGGAGCAGCAGACAGGCATCGAAGCCGGGGCCGACCTGTTCGTCGGACAAACGTTAGGCGTTCACGTGACGCGGTTCGATCAGAAGGCGACGGGTCTGATTCAGTCGGTGCCGATCTCCGTCCCGGACGCTGCGTCGTCGCGGGGCGCGCGACTCGACGATGATTATGGCCAGTCGCACATCGCGTACGCGTTGCAGAGCGTTGGCGAGATCACCAATCGAGGCTGGGAGGTCACCAACACCGTCGAGTTGGGCCGCCTGTCGCTCGGCGGCTCGGTGTCGCTGGTCGATAGCCGGGTTCAGCGGGTCGCGTCGGGGTATACCGGAGACGTGCGGCCGGGCGACCGGATGCTCGAGGTGCCCGCCCGTACCGCGAGCGTGAGCGCCTCGTGGCAGGGGAAGGGTTGGTTCTCGTCGCTCACGCTAGCGCGCGCGTCCGATTGGACGGGTTACGATCGCGTCGCGGTGGCGCAGGCGTTGACGAGCGGAGGACTCACGCCGAGCGATCTCGTGGGTGATCGCCTGCGGAGCTACTGGCGGGAGTACGCTGGCGTAACGCGGCTCCGGGCGAGCTACTCACGCGATCTCTTTCGGGGCCTCTCGTTCATGCTGACCGGCGACAACCTGCTTGGTGAGCAGCGTGGTGAGCCGGACAACGCGACCATCGTCCCCGGGCGGACGGTGACGGCTGGGCTGAAGGCAAAGTTCTGATGCGGATGGGGTCAGAGTCCTGACGCATC
>DASUGD010000136.1:0-2059 GCA_036274195.1 Gemmatimonadaceae bacterium
CGCTCGAGTCGTTCGATGCGGTCCGCGTACAGCGCACGAATCCGTTCGACCGCGTCGGGCCGCGCCGCGACCCGCGCGCCAGCACCGTCGAGGTCGCGGAGCGCTGCGCGCGCCGTGCGCAGTCGCATGGCGATTTCGCCGTCCTCCAGCTTGCCGATCATGCCGCCGACCCCTAGCCGTCGGACCAGCGCGGGCAGCGTTAGGCCCTGTCCGAGGAGCGTCACGAGAATCACCACGAACGTCACGAACACGATCAGATCCCGGCCGGGGAACGAGCCGCCACCGGTAGTCGCCCGAGGGATCGACAGGGCGACCGCGAGGGAGATGACGCCACGCATGCCAGCCCATCCGATGACGAACAGCACCGGCGTCGTGACCCTCGCGGTCGGGACGCTTTCGCCGAGGTAGGCCAGGACCGTGCGCGAAACGGCCGCGGTGCCGAACACCCACAGCGGCCGAACGACGATCACCGTTAGGCAGACCGCGGCAGTCGTCAGCAGGACGGTGGCGGGGCGGTCGAGCAAGCCGGCCCCGGCCGAGCGGAGCTGCAGCCCGACGAGCACGAAGGACAGTCCGGTGAGGAGGAAATCGATCATCTCCCAGATCACCCGGCCGTGCAGCCGGCTCGTCGACGAGGCGAGCGAGGCGCTGAACCGACTGAGGTAGAGCGCGAGCGCGACCACGGCGAGCACACCCGACGCATGAACGGCCTCGGCGGGGAGAAACGCGCCGAACGGCAGGAGCAACATGACCGTAATCTCGATAGCCGGGTCGCCGGCCTGGCTCAGCAAATGGCGTCCGACCCACCCGACGGCGGCGCCGATCAGAACCGCCACGACTGCCGCGTAGACGACACGCAGCGTGGCGGGCCCCAGGGCGAAGACAGTTCCGGCAACGGCGACACCGCTCGCCACGTTGAACGCGACGAGTGCCGTCGCGTCGTTGATGAGCCCTTCGCCGCCGAGGATCGTCACGAGGCGACGCGGGAGATGCAACGTGTCGGCGATCGCTTTCGCCGCGATCGTGTCGGGAGGGGCCACGACGGCCCCGAGTGTGAACGCAGCCGGCCACGACAGTTCTGGCGCAACCGCGTGCGCGACCACGGCAACCGCCGTCATCGTCACGAGCACGAGCCCAACCGCGAGCAGCAGAATGGGCTGTGCCTCCCGGCGGATCTCCGCCCATGACGTATCCTGCGCAGCCGCGAAGATGAGCGGTGGCAGGAAGACGACCAACACGAGCGAGGGCGGTAGCGCGATGCTCGGGATTCCAGGCACGAGCGCGAGCACGACACCGCCGACGGCGAACACGATCGGGTCCGCGAGCCCCACGCGTCTCCCAACGGCAGCCGCGACGGCGACCACGGCGAGCAGTCCAAGGATGAGTGCGGGGTCTGGCATCTGACGACCGATCAGGCGGCGGACCGAAGCCGCTCTCGGCGCCTACTCTCCGGGGGAGCGCCAGCGCGGGATCTCAGCCTAACGATCCCCCACGGGAGTCACGTAGGCGAATCGACTGACGATCGCGGGGTCCATGGTATCGCGGTCCAGCGCGAGATCGGACGCGATCGTTCGGGCATACCGCGGCCAGTCCGCCATCGCGACCGGCTGCTCCGCCTGGCTCGCGCGCCAATGCTCGTCGCGTGCCTCGGTCCACCCGTGCCAGAAGCGCAACGCGAGCTGAAGCCGGGAGTTCCATGGCGCACCCTGGCGTGAGGCGCGGTCACGAACGGCGGGGAACTGTCTGCCGATCTCCGCGTAGCGCCCCGCCTCGTGCGCCAGTGCGTCCTCGATGAGGCCGTCCACAAGCGCCTGGCGCATTGCGTCGTGCGCGGGCATCGCGATCGCGCTGACGGCACCGCCATGTTCCGGCGCCGGCGGCCCGCCGCCCTCACCCCGGCGGCGGCGCGACGAGTACACCTCGACGATCCCCGCGACCCAGAGCGCGCCGGCCAGGGCGACGAGGGCCATCGTTAGGCCCTCGCCGCTGGCCGACGGTTCGAGGCGAGCGTAAGTCAACGCAGCCGCCAGCCCACCGATCATCCCCGCGGTCATGTCGC
>DASUGD010000137.1:0-19782 GCA_036274195.1 Gemmatimonadaceae bacterium
AGTCGAATTTCATCCTTTTCACGCACCAGCGTGAAAAGGATGAAATTCGACTCTGACCCCGATCTCTCACAGCCGGTTGCGAATCGCGTCGGGGGTCACGGCGTTCAGCGCGGACGCGAGGACCGTGAAGTAGTTCGTCACCATCAGCACCCCGACGGCGATCATCAGCACGCCGGACGTCCTCGTGATCCAGTTCATCTGCCGCTTCATGCGCCCGAAGAAGTCGAGGAACCGCTCCACGGCCACCGCCGACAGCAGGAACGGCACCGCGAGGCCTAACGAATACGCGAGCAGGAGCCAGAGGCCGCGCGCCAGGTCGGCGGAACTGGCCGCATACGTGAGTATCGTCCCCAGGATTGGCCCGATGCACGGCGTCCAGCCCGCGCCGAACGCTATTCCCACGAGCAGCGTCCCGAGGTACCCCACCGGCTTGTTCGCGATGTGGACGCGGCGCTCCCGTGAGAACAGCGAAACATTGAAGACCCCGAGCATGTACAATCCGAACACGATGATCAGGATGCCCCCGATGCGGCTGATCCAGTCGCGTTGCGCATGCAGCAACGCCCCCAGCGTGGTCGCCGTGGCGCCGAGCGCGAGGAAGATCAACGTGAAGCCGAGCACGAACAGGAGCGAGTGAATGAGCGCCGCACGCCTCGCCTTCTGCACGTCCTCGAGGCTCAGTCCCGTGATGAACGTCACGTAGCTCGGGATGAGCGGGAGAACGCAGGGTGACAGAAAGCTCAGCAGCCCGGCGGTAAACGACGCGATGAGGATGCCCAACGACGTGCCTTCCATGTCTTCTCCACTCGGGGAGCGCCGTTCCCGCCCGCGAGCGGGGCGATTCCTGCGCTGGTACTACGCCGTAAAGTATCGCCCATTCCGCCGCGAGCGACGCCCGCACGATGGACGCCGAGGGCTGATCGCGCTACAGATCGACGCCCTGGCCTACGCGGACCTCCGACGCGCGATGGAGCTGGGCTTCACTCCGACGCTGTCGCGGCTCGTGAACGAGGACGGGTTCACGCTCCGTCGCTGGTTTTGCGGCCTGCCCTCCGCGACGCCGTACTGCCAGGCGGGGATCTTCCACGGTGAGAACGATGGAATTCCCGCATTCCGCTTCTATGACAAGGCTGCCCGCCGCGTGGTCACGTGCAACGCGCCGGAAGGCGTCCAGTACATCCGCGACCGGATTCGGGCACCCGGCGCGCTCGCGGAGGGGTCGAGTTACGTGAACCTCCTCGACGGCGACGCTTCCACCGTCGCGTTCACCGTCGCGACCCGCGAGCGCATGTCGGTCTATCGCCGGCTCGGCGGAACGCGAATGGCGCTGCTCATTCTGCTGCACCCGCTGCGCGTGCTGCGCATGTTGTTTCAGGGGGTCGGCGAGTGGCTGCGCGAGGAATGGGAGCGCGCGCGTGGCGAGTGGGCGGGTCGCGTGACGCACGCGGAAGGCATTTTCCCGTTCCTCCGCATCTTCACGAACGTCGTCGTGCGAGAGCTTCAGACGATCGCCATTCTGCTCGACGTGTACCTCGGCGTGCCGGTCATCTACAGCACGTTCATGCAGTACGACGAGCTCGCGCATCATTTCGGGTCCACGAGCCGGTTCGCCCTCGCGGACCTGCGCCGCACGGACGCGCGGATACGCGAGATTCAACGCATGGCGCAGTCGGCCGGGGGGCGCGGCTACGACCTGGTCGTGTTGAGCGACCATGGCATGACGCCGTCCGTGAGCTACCGGGTTCGGTTCCGCGAGTCGCTCGGCACGACGGTTCAGCGAATTCTCGACGGCGACGCGTTCAAGACCGGGGAGATGCCCATCCAGTCGCTCGCGAGCTTCGCGCAGACGAGCGAGTACGCGGCGGTTGGCGCGCGCGTGGTCGACTCCGTCGCGGACGTCACGCAATCGCGGTCGGTCAAGCGGTCGCTGCGGCGACTCGGCCGGTGGGTCCGCTCGCGCTATGGTATTCGCGAGCTCGTGCTGCCCGAGAAGTACCGCGTGAATGCGACGCATGGCGTCGTCGTGACCTACAGCTCGTGCCTCGCGCTCGTGTACTTCGCCGAAGACGACGCCCGGCTCACGCTCGAGGAGATCGCGCACGACCCGCGGCGCGCGTCCCTCTACGATGCGCTGCGCGAGCACCCCGGCATCGGGCTCCTCGCGGCGCTCGACACGCTTGGCGTGCACGTGCAGAGTCGAGCCGGGCGTGCACGAATCGTCGACGGCACGGTGGAGGTGCTGGAAGGCGGGAACCCGCTCGCGCCGTACGGCTCGGACCCGTTGACGGTCCGGGCAGTCGAGGCACTCGTCAGGCAGCCCAATGCGGGCGACATCGTGTTGTTCGGGGCGTACGACGGGTACGAGATCGTGTCGTTCGACGACCAGGTTGGCGCGCACGGGTCGGCCGGCGGCGACCAGGTGTGGCCGTTTCTGATCGCGCCTGCCGCGTTAGGCATCGCGGGCGAGCGGATCGACAACGCGCGGGACATTCATCGCGTGATCCTGACGCGGTACGCGTCGCCGCCGTCGCCGGCGTCAGATCCAGTCAGCTGACCGCCGGCTTGATCTGCCATTCAACAACGTGGCACCGTAGCGGTCCAAGTGCCGACGGTCTTGCTCCTAACGTTCCAGTTGCGAGAGCGGCGCGTCGAGCGCGTCGCGGAACGCCTCGGTCGTCAGGCGATCCGGCTCTGCCCCCTCCCCCGAGCGGCGCTGAACGCCACGGACAACCGCCTCGACAGCGTCGAGCGGTGCGTCCGCCTCGGCCACGACGTCCACTTCCCACTTCCCGCGATCGACGCCCTTGAGGGTGAGCCTGTAGCGCGCCGTGTGAATCGTGAATCGCGAGAGCGGTGGCTCGGCGACCTCGAGCTCGGTCGCCTCGTCGTCTGCGACCTCGAGCTCGCGGACCTCGAGGTCCGCAACGTCGATCGCCGCAGCGGCAGCCTGCGGCTCTTCGTCCCCGCGCTGCGCCTGTTGCGCCGACACGGCGTCCGCCGTGCCGTTGGCGTCGACCGTCACCGGGGCGCTCACCGGTTCACGCTTTCTGGGGTCTTCGGCCACCACCGCGACCCCCGTCTCGACGCCGCCCTGCCGGATCGGCGGAAAGAGATGAACCTCGACCACCTGCTCCGAGGGCACGCGCTCCGCGATCGCTCGGAGGAATCGCTGCTGAGTCTCGGTCATCGCGCGACCGCCGCACTGCGCGTGGACGCGGGAACAACCGTCCGGCCATCGAGCTCCCGCTCGACGAAAAGCCGCAGAATGTGCATGAAGTCCTGGGCGTTGGTGACGACGCCGAATGCCTGGTGCGTCCCACGGTCCTTCAACTTGCTCACGACGAATTCGGCCGAGTCGACGCAGATCGTCGGCATCTCGCGGAGCGTTCCGTCCGGTTCCGTCACGAACGCCGGCAGCATGTTGCCCGTCGCAATGGCGTGAAGCGCCGTCGCGATCATGACCGCCATGGTTGCCTTCGTCGTATGCGCCTTCATCGCGTCCTGCGCCACGGCGGTGTCAGTGTACACCCCTGGCAACGGGCCATCGTCCCGGATGGATCCGCACAGGACGTACGGGACCTTCATCTGGACGCACGCGTGCATGATGCCATCGGTGATCACGCCGTTCTCGACGGCGCGCTCGATCGAGCCGGCCGCGCGCACCTTGTTGATCGCGCGCATGTGGAGCCCGTGCCCGCCGACGGTGGATTCACCACTTCCGGTCATGCCCAGCGTCGTGCCGAAGATCGAGGCCTCGATGTCATGGACGGCCACCGCATTGCCAGCGAGGAGCGCGCTGACGAAGCCATTTCTGATGAACCACACCATGTCGGCCCGCGCGCGCGAATGGACGAGCGCCGGCCCGGTCACCCAGACGACGTAGCCGCCTCGCTCGCGCTCCTCGATGAGGAGCCGCGCCAGGTGCACGTAGTCGACCGGCTTCTCCCGCGACACCTCGCTGGCCATGAACTTGAACTCGCCATCGCTGTGGCTCCCGGCGGCTTCGGTGTGAACGAAGATGCCTTCGCTGCCATCCTCCTTCTTGCCGACGGCCACGAGATCGCCGGCGCGGACTCGGCGCATTTCGCGGACCCAGAGCTCGCCCGATTTGTCGAGCACGAGCGCGGAGTCCATTCGCGGCTCGCGCGGGAGCCGCCACGTGCCTCCGATACGGACGTAGGTTGGAAGGTTCGTGGTGGAGAAGAAATCTTCCGGCAACACGCCGTCGGCCGGAGCCGGGACGAAACGGGCGTCCGGTGCCGACGCGAAACGCGGCGCGTTGAGGTCGGGATGAGGGATTGCAGTCACGGGGCGAAAGATGCCTGGGTGATGCGTGGCCGGCCAACCCCCTTTTTCGCCAACGTGTACCGCACCGCGGGCGTTACTCTAGGTCGACCTGGAGGAAACCAATGCACACCGTTGGATGTCGCAGCACGATCGCTGCAATCTGTCTGGCCGCAATGGCGGCGGGGATCGCCGGTGCTCAACCCCGGCCGCAGCGAGACACCGTCCTGGCGGCACGGCGCGACTCCCTCGAGCGCGAGCTCGAGAAGGTCGCGGTGATCGACCGGAAGCTGATGGTGCCGATGCGAGACGGCGCCAGGATGCAGTTCGACGTCTATCGGCCGAAGAGCGCTTCGGGTCCCGTGCCGGCGATCTTCGTGCGGACGCCGTACAACATGAACTACTGGGACGTGAACCTCGGCGCCCCGGCCGACATGACGGCGCAGCTCGATGCGGTGAAGCGGGGCTATGCCTACGTTGGCGCGAACGAGCGCGGCCATTTCTTCTCCGAGGGCAACTACGACATCCTGGGCCCGCCGCTCACGGACGGCACGGACGAGATCCAGTGGATCTCTTCCCAGCCGTGGTCCAACGGGAAGGTCGGTCTCATCGGCTGCTCCTCTACGGCCGAATGGCAGATGGCCGTCGCGGCACAGGCGCCCAGGGGGCTCGCCACAATCATCCCCCAGGGCTTTGGCGCTGGCGTCGGGCGCGTAAAGCCGTACTACGAGCAGGGCAACTGGTATCGCGGCGGCGCGGTGCAGATGCTGTTCATCGACTGGCTGGCCGGCGAACAGAACCAGGTACGCCCGATGTTCCCGGCGAGCTTGACGCAGGAGGAGCTCGTCCAGGCGGCCAAGTCGTACGACCTCGCAGAGCGCTCGCCGCCGGTCGACTGGGCGAAGGCGTTCTGGCACCTGCCCGAAAAGGACCTCATCAAGGCGGTCGGCGGGCCGAGAGGCATTTTTGCCGACTCGATGCCCGGGATCGCGACGGGGGGCGCCATGATCCAGCGCACGCCTAACGATCCGGCGTGGTACCGTGGCGGCCTGTTCCACGACGACATGAAGATCAACGTGCCGGGGCTGTGGTTCATGTCGTGGTACGACGTGTCGGTGGGCCCGAACCTGGCGACGTACAACCACGTTCGCCGAACAGCGGACCCCGCGATCGCGAATCAGCAGTACGCAGTCATCGCGCCAACGCTTCACTGCTCGTACAAGCGGGCGACGGAGAACACGATCGTCGGCGAGCGAAGCGTCGGCGACGCGCGCCTGGACTACGACGCGCTCACGTACGGATGGTTCGACTTCTTCCTCAAGGGCGAGAAGAACGGCCTGCTCGATACGCTGCCGAAGATCCGCTACTACACGATGGGGATGAACAAGTGGCAGACGACGGACACGTGGCCGCCGAGGAACTCGGAGGGGCTGACGTTCTACCTGTCGAGCGATGGCGGCGCGAACACGCGGAACGGCAACGGCATCCTGACGATGAAGCCGCCATCGAGCGACAAGCCCGACTCGTTCACGTACGACCCGATGAAGCCGGTCATGTCGCACGGCGGGAACGTGTGCTGTCAGGCCAACGCGCTGACGGGTGGTGCGCTCGATCAGTCCGAGATGGAGCTCCGACCCGACATTCTCGTCTACACGACGGAGCCGCTGAAGGAAGGCATGGAGCTGAGCGGTCCGATCGAGGCGACGATCTATCTGTCATCGGACCGGAAAGACACGGACGTGACGGTGAAGGTCATCGACGTCGGTCCGGACGGGAAAGCCTACAACCTGGATGAGACGATCCAGCGCGTTAGGTATCGCGAGGGGTACGACAAGCCGCCGCAGTTCATGGAGCCGGGAAAGGTCTACAAGGTGGCACTCCAGCCCATGACGACGAGCAACTGGTTCGCGCCGGGGCACCGGATTCGGATCGAGGTGTCGAGCTCGAACTTTCCGCGCTTCGATCGCAACCTGAACACCGGTGGGAACAACTTCGACGAGACGACGGGTCTCGTGGCGAAGAACACGATTCACCACTCGAAGCAGTATCCGTCGTCCATCAAGGTGACGGTGGTCAGGAAGACTCCGGCGGCGGACTGATCCAGGATAGTCGGCATCGCGACCAGTTTGGAGTCTGCCTAACGTTAGACCTACAGCAGACTCACCGGATCGCGATCGAGCGCGACCCGGAGCTGACTCCGGTCCTTGGGTACGTCGAGCCGCTCGACGAGGAAGCGGCACGCACGCGTCAGCAGCGCCGGGTTCGTGCTCTTCAGGAGCAGGTGCCACCGCCAGCGGGCCTTCACGCGCTCGATCGGACACGGCGCGGGACCGATCACCGAGATCTCGCTCCCAAACGACGCGACGGCCCGTCGCAGCCGCTCCGACGCTCGCGACGCCAACCGCTGCGTCTCGTTCTCTCTCAGACCGGAGAACACGACGTTCGCCAGGCGCGTCACCGGCGGATACACCGGCTCGCGGCGGCCCTCCATCTCCTCCGCCACGAACCTCGTGTAGTCGTGCGCGACCGCGCATTGCACCGCATGATGGTTGGGAACGCGAGTCTGAATGAGCACCCGGCCGCCCTTCGGGCCGCGTCCTGCTCGGCCGGCCACCTGACTGAGAAGCTGGAAGCAGCGTTCCGATGACCGGAAATCCGGCAGGTTGATGCCGACGTCCGCGTCGATCACACCGACGAGCGTGACGTTCGGGAAGTCGAGCCCCTTCGCGATCATCTGGGTGCCTAACAGGATGTCGACCTCGCCACGGCCCACCCGGTCGAGAATGTCGGCATGCGCCCACTTCGCCGTCGTCGTATCGACATCCATCCGCGCGACGCGCGCCGACGGATAGCGCTCCGCAAGCAGTCGCTCCACCTGCTGCGTCCCCAGTCCGCGGCGACGCAACGTGTCGCCCCCACAGCGGCGACAGCGCAACGCTGGCTCCTCCTTGTACAGGCAGTAGTGGCAGACGAGCCGCTCGGGCGTCCGGTGGTACGTGAGCGAGATGGTGCAGTTCGGGCACGTCGTCACGTCGCCGCACTGGTTGCACTGCACGAACGACGCGTACCCGCGCCGGTTGAGCAGGAGGATGCTCTGCTCGGATCGCGCGAGCCGGTCGGCCAGTGCGTGGGCGAGCGGCTCGCTCACCACCAGCGTGAACGGGTCCGGCGGCGCCTGTGACTCGCCCCTTGGCGGGCGCCGCATGTTGACGATCTCCACGCGCGGCAACTGCCCTCCCCCCACGCGTTCCGGCAACGACAGCCCTCGATACTTGCCCGCCGTCGTGTTGGTCCAGCTCTCGAGGCTCGGCGTCGCGCTGCCCAACACGACGACAGCCCCCTCGTTCCGTGCACGAACGATCGCGACCTCACGGGCGTGGTACCTCGGCGCCTCGGCCTGCTTGTAGCTCGACTCGTGCTCCTCATCGACGATGATGGCGCCGAGATTCGACAGCGGCGCGAAGATCGCCGACCGCGCGCCGACGGCTATGCGTTTCTCACCCCGGCGCAGCGCCAGCCACGCGTCGTATCGCTCCCCGTCGCTCAACGCCGAGTGGAGCACGGCGATCGCGTCGCCGAACACCTGTCGAAACCGATCGACCGTCTGTGGCGTCAGCGCGATCTCGGGCACGAGCACGATGGCAGTCTGGCCTCGCTCGCGGACGACGCGCTCCAGCAGCTCGATGTAGACGAGCGTCTTCCCGCTCCCCGTGATGCCATGGAGCAGGAACACTTCGCCCGGCGAACCGGCTGTCAGCGCATCGATCACGCCCTGCTGATCGGGCGTGGGGTGATGGCGTGGGCCCGGACTCGGCGGCCGCGACGCGAACGGATCACGCGCGACGACCTCGTCCTCCACGCGCACCAGGTTGCGCGCAACCAGGCCCTTGAGGACCGACGGGGAGAAGCTGAGCTGCTCGAGCAGGTGCTCGACCGCCGAGCGGCCACCTAACGATTCGAGCAGCTCGAACAGCGCGCGTTGCTGCTTCGTCCGCGCGAAGATGCGGTCGCGATGCATGAGCGACGAGAGCTCGTTCGTGATGACGGCGACGCGGCGCGTCTTCTGCGACGGCGTGGGTGCCGCGGCACCGGTCAGCGCCGCCGGCAACGCGCACCGCAGAACCACGCCAAGCGGCGCGACGTAGTAGGACGCCATCCACCGACAGAGCTCGAGCATCGATGCGTCGATCGCCGGTTCGGCGTCAGGCACCTCGAGGATCGGCTTGTACTCGCGCGCGGTGTCGGGCGCCTGGCCAAAGCCGACGCAGATGCCGATCTCCTTCCGGTTGCGGAAGGGCACGACCACCCGCGCGCCCGGCACGACCGGGTTCGCGAGGCCGTCGGCGACCTGGTACGAGAAGGTGGTGAACAGCGGGAGCGGAAGCGCGACCTCCGCCAGCACGTCACCCCCCGCTCGAGTTTCTCCCATCCCGAAGTGTAACGCCCAGGCCAGCGGTCTCCGGCAGTGTGATCACGCCGTTACGGATGGACGCGCCGGCGAATGGATCATCGGCCAGGAGCGCGGCACCATCGAGGTCCGCGTAGTCGAGCAGCGGCGCCAGATGCGCCGCGGCGGAGATGCCGAGGCTCGTCTCCACCATGCAGCCGGCCATCACGGACATGTCGTGCGCACGCGCGGCCGCGACGATGCGGAGCGCTTCGCGCAGCCCTCCACACTTCGCGAGCTTGAGGTTCACGCCGTCCACGGCACCGGCCAACCGCGGCACGTCCAACGCCACGACGCACGACTCGTCGGCGATGATCGGCAGCGGTGATCGTTCGCGGACGAAGCGAAGTCCATCAATGTCATGCGCGGCAACCGGCTGCTCGACGATCTCCACGTCGTAGTCGAGCAGGATGTCGATCATGTGGAGCGCGTGCTTCGGCGTCCATGCGGCGTTCGCATCGACGCGGAGGATCTTCTCCGGCGCGGACGCCCGGACGCCGGCGATGGTGTCGGCGTCGCGCGGCCCACCCAGCTTCACCTTCAGCACGGGGTACGGCGCCGCGTCGTCCAGCGCGCGGCGGAGGCCGTCGTCGTCGGCGGTGATCGGAATCGTGAAGCTCGAAGGCGGCGCATCCGCTGGATCGAGGCCGAGCATGCGATACAGCGGCACGCCGAGTCGTTTCGCGGCCAGATCGTGAAACGCGGCACTCACGGCGGATTTCGCGGACGCGTTGAAGCGGATCGTCTTGTTCATCTCCCGCTCCACCGCTTCGAGCGACCACCCGTTTGCACGCTCGACGACCCCTGTCAGTGCCCCGAGCGCCGCGATCACGGAATCGGTGGTCTCGCCATAGAAACGGTTGGGGGCCGCTTCCCCCCAACCTTCGGCGCCGTCGTGATCGATGACGCGAACCCAGACGCGACGCCACTCGCTCGCGCCGCCACGCGCGATCACGAACGGCGTTCGCGTATGGACCGCGATGGTCTCGTGCTCGAGCTTCACGTCGTTTCGGGTTCGCCGCTCACGCCGGCGTCGCGGCGCCGCCACCGCGCCGCGCGAACCAGGCCGAGCGCAGTCCGTCGGACGGGCCGAGCGACATGAGGTACGCCAGGAGTGCATCCGCCAGCGCCTGGCCGGTCTGGTAACGGGCGTCGGCCGGCTTGGCGAGACAGCGCATGACGAGCGCCGACAGCTCCGCCGGGACGCGCGAGTCCACGGCATCAGGAGCCGCCGCCGTCTCGTGCACGTGTTTGTAGCCTACCGAGTACGAGTCGGCTCCATCGAACGGCGGAAACCCGAGGAGCATCTCGTAGAGCATGACGCCGACCGCGTAGATGTCACTCCGGCCGTCGACCATCTTCCCCATCGCCTGCTCCGGCGACATGTAGTGCGGCGTTCCCATGGCGCGCCCAGTGCCCGTCAGGCGGCCGTGGAACCGCGCCGTCGCGATGCCGAAGTCCGTGATCAGCGCGTGCCCGTCCTCGTCGAACAGCACGTTGTCGGGCTTCACATCGCGATGCACGACACCCCGGCGATGCGCGTAGTCGAGCGCGGTCGCGATCTGGGCACACACGGCGGCCGCGGGCCCGGCGGCGACCGTCCGCTCCTTCACGAGC
This sequence comes from Gemmatimonadaceae bacterium, assembly GCA_036274195.1. Classification (GTDB taxonomy): domain Bacteria; phylum Gemmatimonadota; class Gemmatimonadetes; order Gemmatimonadales; family Gemmatimonadaceae; genus JAJKIV01. The sequence continues at coordinate 10,349 of DASUGD010000137.1, forward strand.
ACGTCCGCCAGCGACCCGCCCGCGAGGTACGGCATCACGATGAACACCGCTTCCGCCGCCTCGGCATAGTCGATGATCGTACAGATGTGCGGGTGAACGAGCTGGCTCGCCGCCTCGGCCTCGCGGCGGAATCGCTCGCGCATTTCCGCGTCGCGCGCGAGGTGGGCGTGCAGAACCTTGATCACGAGCGGTCGCTCGAGCAGCTGGTGCTCGGCGTAGTAGACGTTGGCCATGCCGCCACTCCCCAGCCGCCGGATCACGCGATACCGGCTCCCCGTTAGGCGCCGGAGCGCGGACAGCTCTTCGTCGGGGCGCTCGCGCGGGACATCGCTCAGCTCCGGAAGCTCCGCGGTGCAGCGCATGCACCGGACGGCGCGCGCACGATTCCAGGTACCGCAGTCAGGACAGAACACGCGTCACGCTCCGAACTGCATGCGCACGAAGTCGTATGGCGGCCACGGGCCGGTACACTCGACGTGCATCTCGCGGAGCCGCTTCTGCTCCTCGCGCACGATATCGTTGAAGACGTCCCACCGCTCGCGCTCGACCAGGAACGAGGCACGTGCCGCGGGCCCGGCTTCGGCCGCGTGGTTGGTGACCATGACCGACGCCACCGCGTGCCGCCGCAGCAGGCGAAAGCTCTCGTCCGCCGCGGTATCCAGCAGGTCGGCGTCGATGGACATTGCCGTCGTGTTCTCGGGCTCATCGCCGTAGGAAACCACGACCCGCGCCATCGCCCGGTCAGCGACGAACGTCACGGCCTCCAGCAGTGTGAAGTAGTGCAGCTCCAGCCATCGCATCAACGAATCGCGTGAGCGAAAGATGGACCCGAACGGTGCCGGCACGATCGTCTGACGGGCGAATGCCCCTTCGACGACCCGCCGGTACTCGGCGACGTGCTGCGGCGTGGCGGCGGGGGCGGCGTATGTCGCATCGGCCACGAGCGCACCCAGGTCACGGAAGGCCAGCACGTTCACGCCGCGCACGGGCGACGTCGCACCCGAGACATCGAGCGAGATGACTCCGTAGAGCTCGAGCGCGCGCGGTGGCGCGGAGGGCACGTCAGCTCTCCTGTCTGGCGTGAGGCCACTTCACTCCCTTCAGCAACTGAAATCCGAGCACGCGCTCGCGTGTCAGCTCCTTGAGCAGCGCACGCTCGCGCGCGACCGCGCCCCGCGCCGCCTTCCATCCGAGCTGTCGCCACGCACGCCCGGCGATCTGCACCTTCTGCTGCCACGTCAACCCCGGTCCGTCGTCCGACTCGGCGGCTGCCTTCGCGCCCGCCTCGGTCCAGTCCTGCACCTGTATCTCCACGAGACCCGCCTCACGCATCATCTGCTTCCACTCGATCAGCAGGTGGGGACGAAGGCCGAGCCGCTCGATGAGCATCTCGCGAGCGGACTCGCTCATTTCGGAGCTCCAGGTCAACTGCAACAAGACGACTGGGCACATCGGCTTGGTCACACGGGCCAGCTCCGCGACCGCGCGGGGGGCGTCGGCGGCCGACGACAGCAGAGGCTCGGCCAGCGCCGCGTCGAACACGTTGCTCTCGTGCGGCAGGTCGTCGAGCGCCGCGTGCTGGTACGAGAGCGGCAGTGGGGACTTGAGCTCGCGGGCGCGGGCCTCCGCCCGCTCGATGCGCTCTTCGCTGGGATCCACGCCCGTAACCGACGCACCCGTCTTGGTAGCCAGCCACTCGCTCGTCTCGCCTTCGCCCGCGCCCGACACGATGATCTCCTTGCCCGGCTGCGCTTCGACGAGTTCAGCCACCTCGCGATAGAGCTCTTCCCCCGTGGCGCGCCATCGCCCGAGAACCATCGTCTGGACGAGCCGCAATACGGCAGGGACCGGCGGCACGCGCGGCGGGGCTGACATGGCGGGGAAAGTATACGCGAGGGACCTGGGGGCGGGGAACGGCCGGGAAACGGGAAACGGAGAACCCTCAGGATGCGCTTCTCTCCAGAACCAGCATCCCGAAGGTTGTTGATCAGCCAGCGTCAGCCAGCACCGAGCAGCGAGCCGCCAGCCGCCCTTCCTCTCCCTGATTCCTCAGACCAACGCTCCCATATGCGCGACCGCCGCCGCGGCCATCCGCTCCGGGGCGTAGCCCCCTTCCAGCGAGCTCACGACGCGACCGGCACACCACGCCTCCGCCCGGGCAACGAGGTCACGGGTCATTGTTGCAAAGTCCTCGATCTCCAGCGTAAAGCCGCCGAGCGGATCTCCGGCAAGAGAATCGAACCCTGCCGAAACGAGAACGATCTCAGGAATCCACCCGTCGGTTGCGGCGTCGATCGCCCGGGTCCAGGCGTCGACGTACCGCGCTCGCGGCTGCGCGGCCGGCATCGGCACGTTCCACACCGATTGGTGAGGACCGCGGTCCTCTGCAGCGCCGGTACCCGGATACCAGGGCCACTGGTGCATCGAGACGAACCGGATATCCGCCTCGCGCTCGACCAGCGCCTGTGTGCCGTTCCCGTGGTGAACATCCCAATCCACGATCAGGACGCGAGCAATGCCATGGCGCCGCCGTGCATAATGCGCCGCCAACGCCACGTTGCCGAAGAGACAAAACCCCATCCCGCGGGATGCGAGTGCGTGGTGACCGGGTGGCCGCACAGCACTGAAGCTGCGCACCGCGCGACCGTCGAACGCCATGTCCACCCCGTCGAGGACGCAACCGGCTGCCGCCGTCGCCGCATCCCAGCTCCCTTCGCTGACCACGGTATCAGGATCGAGTCTGCCGCCCCCCGCCACCGCGATCTCGCGCACTCGCGTTATGTACGCCCGGTCGTGCACGAGCGCCAATTCGTCCGGTGTCGCGTGCCTGCCCTCGAGGTGCAGGAGCGCGTGAAACAGGTCGGGATCCTCGCGGAGCGCGCGAGGGATGGCCCGTAGGCGGCCGACGTGCTCCGGATGGCCCCAACCCGTGTCGTGGCGGCCACAGTCGGAATGCGAGATGTAGGCAACGGTCATCGTGCACCTCGCACCCGACGCGAGGTCCACTCGGCAAAGAGGGACACGGCGATGAGCATGAAGAGCATCCAGGTGATCCGCGTGTTGTCGGTCGGCGCCGCGGGCCGGGCCGGCATCGGCGTGGGCGACCCAAGCGCGTCGACCAGCGACGCGAGCGGCGTCTCGTCGATGGACGGCAGGCCGGACTCGCGCGGAACGAGTGGGGCATACGCCACTGCGGCGACGAGACGCGACCACCACGCACGGTGCGCCGCCGCGGACTCGTCACTCCCCGCCATGTGCCAGCGCCATGTCTCGTCGTAGCCGACCTGCATAACGCGGCCTGCATCGAGACGGCGTGCGGCAATCATGGCCACGCCGCCGCGAGACTCGAGAACCACCGCCTCCGCGCCCGGAGACGACACCGGAAACCCGCCGAGCCCGGTGCGTGGAGCTGAACCCGTGACCGCCCCAGCCACGCCCGCCACGCGCGCGCCCACCCGGCCGGGCGCGATCCCGGCGAAGGAGCCGCTGCGGGGCGCGTTACCGACGAGTATGACGCCCCCGCCCTGCCGTGCATAACGAGCGATCTCGTTCGACGACGCCGCCGCCGTGCTGTCGAGCACGATCACCGCGGCGTACCGAGCCGTGTCGATCCCGCCGAGTGGCCCTTGCGTGACGTCGATGCTGGGAGCGACGCGAACACGAGACGCCACTCGCCAGCCACGTTCCTCGAGCGCCGCGATCGTGAACTTCGATTCCCACCCAGCGGTGCCAAGCACGAGCACGGGTCGAAGCACCACCGAGTCACGCGCGACCGAAGTGGCGGTGAACGTGGCTCCCGACGCGCGAACGGCGCCGGCAACCGTACCGAGCTCCAGCTCCCTGGCGCCACCACGCGGGAGTGTGTCGATGGCGCCCGCGTCGTCGGCGACCGACACCGCCTCACCGCTCACCGAGGCGAGTCGAACGCGCGTCACACCGTTAGGCTCCACCGCCGGCTCTGCAACGACAGCCGCGGCGCCGAGGGGGCGCGAGGATGACCAGCGCACCGACCCACCGGCGCGTGCGAGGGCACGAAGCCAGTCGCGCGTGCGCGGATCGGGGGCCGCGTCCAGCACGACGCGCATCTCCGGTGCGGGCGCCACGGTCCACCGGGCAAGCGCACCCCGCAGGTCGCCACGAACGACATCCACGCCAGCCTCTCCTGGCGGCCGAATCGCGCGCCAGAGCAGCACCGCCATTGCCGTCATGGCGATCGCACGGAGCGCATGCTCCCCCGACCGACGAACCCGCTCAGCGCGTGAGAGCATACACGATGATGTTGACGCCGAATTTCGTGTTGTCGATCGCCAGGAACCGCTTGTTGTCCGGGTGATAGCCCCACTCCGAGCTGTAGTCCTTGTTGCTGTACAGCACGGCGATGCGATTGCCGCGCATCGCGGCAAGCAGGTGGGAATGCACGAGGTTATCGCCCCACCCGTTCAACTCGTGCGACGTGTTAGGCGGGCCGTCCGGAAACTTGAAGAACGCGGAGTAGATCGGGTGTGTGTTCGGCAATTGCGACAATGTGCCGACGGCACGGGTCAGCTCCTCGACCGCCGTTTTGTGGAACGCGCCGTCGATGTCGTGATTGTGGTCGTCCACGAACAACATGCCGCCGCGATCAGCGAACCGCCGGACGTTCGTCCGCTCCGCGTCGGTGAACCGGACAGGGAGATGCCCCGTCAGGAACACGAGCGGAAACCGAAAGAGGTCTTCGCTTGCGAGCGCCACGATCGCGCCGGTTGGAGCGACCGGGAGGCTCGTGTACCTCGCCAGCGAGTCGATGAGGTTCGAGGGCACCAGCGGAGCGCTGTCCCAGTCGCCCGACTCGTACTGCGCGGTCGCGAAGACGAACTCGCCCGATGTCGGGAATCGGGAATCGAGAATCGGGAATCGCGTGGGGGGGACGTTCACCTCACCACACTCCGCTCCACGCGCCCAGGCGTCCGGACCCACGCACAGTCCCATCCGCAATCCGGCGCGCCCGCTCCAACAGGGCTGTGGCATCGCGACCATTCCTCATCGCGGCGAGCGCATCGGCGAGTGCCGCCGCGAGCTGTGGGGCGGCGTCGAGCGACTCGACGCGGAGCAGGACGATCGAATCGATGGCAGCGGCCGGGCTACGCGACGCCAATTCGATCGCGCCGGCGAGGCGCGCGGCTCGACGCGCCGCGGCGGGGTCCGTCGGCGTGCGGGGGACCCGTGTGCTCGTCGCGCCGCGCTCCTTTCCCGTTAGGCGCACCCGCGAGAGGTCGATGACGACCGCCGGCGGCTTACCGCGAAGGTAGATGCGCTCCGCCTGACGCGCGCGCTCGATCGCCGCGAGCGCGCGCCGCATCGGGGGCAGTGCACGTCCGGTTTCGCCCTGCTCCAGCTCACGGCCCGCTTCCCACATGGCGTTGTAGGCCTCGAGCAGCGGCCGGTTGATGGCGACAACCGGCGTCTCGTCGCCCTCGAAATCGAGGATCTCGTCCCCGGTGCCCGTTGCGGCACTCGCGGCACGCAAGAGCGCCGCCCTGGCCGAATCGGTGGAGTCCGCGACAGCGATGTCGCGCGGTGTACGTCCGGCACGCACGCCAGCGCGAACGGAGTCACGGCGGACGGAGTCGCTCCCACGGATCGTCGAGTCCGATGGCGGCGCTTCGTCCGGATTGCGTTCCTCCTCGCCAGTCGGGTTGTCTCCGAGGCGCTGGAAGATGATGTCTCCGACTCGCTTCCGGAGACGCGTCTCGTCGCGAGCGATCTGGCGAGACTCCGACAGCAAGGTCTCGCGCGCCAGCGTCGGACGCCGCCGCTCGAGGGCCTCGGTGAGCATGATCAGCATGCGTTGGCTGATCACTGACTTGTCCCCTTCGGACGGCGGTGCGCCTTCCACCGCGATGGAGTCGTACTCACCGGCGCGCGCGACACGCAGCACGCGGGTCTCCGAGGCACCCGCGCCCGGACCCGACACCGTGTTCCCATCACGCGCAACGGCGCGCAGATGAATCATGTCCCCTGGCTTGAGGCCCAGCCGATCGAGGTCCAGCGATGTGCCGATCGCCGCGTCCCCGCCCGTCACGCGCCGAGCGCCTAACGTCCCGGACTTGAACTGGAAGCTCTCCCCTTCCCCGGAGCTCACGATGTACTCGAATGCTGCCGTCTCGAGTCCGATATCGTCGTGCGCCTGCGCCGAGAGCCGGACCACCCCGCGCGCCGCACGCATGACGGTATCGCGCGCCGGGAACAGCAGCCGAACGACGGGGGCCGAGTCCGGCCGTGGCTCGAGCGCAACGAGCCGTTCCGCGGGGCCGTACCGCAGCCTGATGACCGCCGGCCGAGCGCCGACGGCGACAGTCGTGCGCCACGCGGCGCTCCCCCGCTGCACGGGTATCGGTCGATCGTCTGCGTCAGCCGTGACGCCGTCGCCACTGCCGGGCGCTTCGAGGATGACCGTGCTCCCGACCAATGCGCCGATCGACGCAGGAGATTCGACTCGAACCACCTGCCCGCCGGCGTACGCGGGGGAATGAACGGTGGCGACGAGGCGAGCGAACGGAGCGGGTACGTTACGCGCGGGCGTGGTCGTAACGCGCGGCGTCGCGCGATCGTGGTCCGCCGCACGACCAACGGCGGCGCGCGGCGAGAGCAGGAATGCCGCCAGTGCTCCAAGTGCGGCGAACGCTGGCCAGCGCAGCCCACGCACCATCGCCCGGGCAGCCTCGCGGTCCCATGAGACGCGATCGATCTCCCGCTCGAGGAACGCCGCGCCGGCCCCCGTTCCTGCGGGATCCACCGCCGTGACGAGTGCGTACCGAAGTGCCGGGACACGCTCCTCGATCCAGAGCGCAACGCGTGGTACCGTCAGGCGCGACCACGGCCTAATGAGCAAGGCGAGCGCGACCGCTCCCATCAAGCCGGCAACCGCCCAAACCGCCGTCGCGGTGCCGACACCCGACCGGCGGATCGCCACCGTCAGTAACGCGACCGTGAACAGGACGGTCGCGAAGACGCCCAGGGCAGCGCGTGTCGCGATCGTCGCCGCAAGCGCGCGACGAGTTCGAATCACCCGGTCAAGCGGTCGCATTCGCGGCGCCTCGCCGCACGAACAGTTCTGCCGCGAGAGCTACCAAAGCCGCGGCTAGCAGCCACCTTGCGGTCGACCCATCCGACCGCGTAGTGCCCACCGAACCCGTCGATGCGCCATCTCGCCCGCCGCCCGCTGACAACACCCTCGACACAACGCTGTCCGGCGCCGCGACCCAGGGGTGGGCCCCCGTGCATGGCCCGGCCAGCTGCGTCGCGAATCGGCGGAAGGCCGGAGTCAGTCCGAGATCGCCGGCCGCTGGAAGGACGATGGCCACCGAACGCATGCACCCCGCGCCTAACGCAATCTCGGTTGCCGCCGGCTCCCCGTCGTCCCAGCGCGCCACGACCCGGCCTGCCGGAGGCGCCACGCGTCGAACGAACGGAGCGACGACTGTTGCCGAACGAGAAGGGGACGTGGACGAGCCGGAGACGAGGGAGCCCACCGTGACGCCGAACGCCGTGTCCGGCATCGCCCGGGGCGGCCAGCCCTCGGGAGCAGGCTCCCGGGGCCAGACGACGACGGCGCCCCCTTGTCGGGCCCACGCCGTATCGCGCGCGGTCGTCGAATCGCGCACGACGCGGACCGAACCCACGGGCGCCGCGCCCTCGAGCGCCAGCGCCGCGGAGACCGCGTCGTCCGGGCCGGCACGGACATCGAGCGGCCGGGCTCGTGTCGTATCGTTAGGTGCAGTGCCTGCGCGCATGGTGCGCACCGTGCCAGGCCAAAGACGACGGATCGATGCCGTCGCGCCGTCGAGCGCGTCGCGCCCGAACGGAGACACGATGACGATCTCCACGGAATCACGCCCGCGCTGCAGTTCGTTCGCCGCCCGGATGGCCACCACCAGCGCCGCGGACATTCCCGCCGAACTGCTCGTCGGCGACGTCGCGACGATCGAGTCGAGCGTCGGATTCCGTACCGCATGCGCGACGGAGTCGAACACGACGAGCGCGTCGCCGGACCGGTACACCGATCGCGCCAGGCGATCGATTGACGCCCAGCCGTCGAGACCGTGCGACCGGTCGACGACGATGACCCGGCCGAGCCCCTCGGCGCGCGATGGAAACGTCGGGCCGGCGAGCGCAGCGCTGACGAGCACGATCGCCAGGACGCGGACCGCCAGCAGAACGAGATCACTGGGTCGGACGGCCGGAGACACGGTGCGCACCGGAGCGTCGGGAGCAAACCGCGCGGTCGGCAGCGGCAACGCAGGAGGCCTCCGCCACGACAACAGGTGCAGCGCAACGACTCCAACCGCGAGCGCACCTCCGACCCAGGCAAAAAGCGGCGCGGCAAAGCTCATCGCATCTCACGCCGGACGTCGGACGCAGCGGCTCGGCGCGTGCCTAACGCCGCGCCGGCGACGCGCCGAACGACGCGCGACGCCGGCTCCGACACGCGCGCGACGGTATACGACAAGCCCTCGGCACGCCACGACGCGGCCAGCTCGGTGCGCCACGCGGCGAATCGCTCGACGTACTTCGCTCGCGACTCTGCCACCAACGGACGCGCCAACGACGCGTCTTCGGGATCGACGGCCAGGAAGGAGCGCGCTGGTGGGTCGAGCTCCTCTTCCGCGACAATGTGAATGGCGTGGACCTCACCACCGGCGGCCGCGACTTCGCCCGCGCGACGCCGCACATCGTCGGCATCGCCGAGAAAATCGCTGACGATCGCGAGCCGAATGCGCGATCGTATCCCACTCATCGCCGGCGCGAGCGGGCGGCTGCCGTGCGGCATGGTGCCATCGAGCGCGCGAGCGAGCTCTCCGACGATGCCGCGCCGGGTCCGCGGCGGCAGTTGCCGCATTCCGTCTCCGCTCACGATCACGAGACCCACCGGGTCGCGGCTGGCGTGTGCTACGGCGGCGAGTCCGACCGCGACGTCGCAGGCCGCTCTCCACTTCCCGAGCGAGCGCTCGGGATAGGCCATTGACGCCGTCGCATCCACCACGAGTATCGTGGACACAGTCGAGCGATCCTCGGCGAGCCGGATGTATGCGCGATCGCTTCGAGCGAGGAGCCTCCAATCGATGCGTTTGGGATCGTCGCCCTGACGATACACGCGATACTCGCTGAGCTCGGGAGCAGCGCCGCGAAGGCGCGAGTGGTGGGCGCCCGGAAGAGCGCCCGCAACCGGCCGAAGGGCCGGCCACTTCACGCCGCGAATCGCGTCGAGCAGCGAGCTCCGGGTCTCTGGACTCGATGCGTCACCCTCCGCTCGCCGCTGGCGTTCCTCATTGCGGGCCGTGCGTGGTTCGGGCATGGTGCCACCCGCTAGACGCGGATCCCGCTCTCCGGAGCTGGCACGTGACGAAGCACCGCGGCAACGATCTGTTCGGCGCTGATGCCGTCGGCGTCGGCCG
>DASUGD010000138.1:0-6507 GCA_036274195.1 Gemmatimonadaceae bacterium
GGACATAGTGAAGCCGCACACCAACGCAGATGTGCGGCACCAACGAGCGCGCGCGCAACGAGCGCGAGCACGACGCGCGCGGATTACGCCGCCCGCCCGCTCAACTCATCCGCACGCGCGAACGAGCCGAACGAGCGGCGGCGTGCTAGTGCGAGGCGAGGCCAGACGCTCGCGCGCCTGGCCCCTGCGCGTTACTCGACGCGCGCGACGTGCGACTGGCGGCCGCTCGACTTCGGCGAGAAGCGGCGATTGCACGTCCCGGCCGCATGGATCTCGCACGCGACCTTCGCGGCCGCGCGCTCGCGCAGGAAGCCGACAAACGACGACTCGGCCTTCGCCTTCGCGGGCGCGGACTGGACGGGCGCGGGCGCCTGCGCGGCGAGCGCCTCGGCGACGGCGTCGCGCACGAGCGTCTCGAGCGCGGCCTTCGTGATCGTGATGCGGGTGGATGCTGCCATGGTGTGGCTCCTCGTGCGCGCCCTGCGCGGGCGCAGCGTGCGGCGGGCATGGTGCTGCCGCTGCGTACACTGTGGCAGACCCCCCACCCCGCGCAAAGCCGGGGATCGGCGAGGGGCTTCGAGTGGCGTAATCCGCCCCCACCCGCACGCCTGGAGCCTCGCACCATGCTGGCCCGACGTTCGATCGACCCTGTAGCCAAGACGGCCGGAGGGTCGCATCATGTTGACGAGGCCGCGCAGCTCGCACAGGACCGGAAACGGTGGAAGCGGAGAGTGCGAGGGTCAGGGATCCCGCCGGTCGCCGTTGCGCTCCCCTGAAGCGTATGGCGGGTGGCTCAGGCGTTCGAGTCGCCCCGCGGGCTTCGATCGAGCCTGTATCCTTGACGGGCGACGGCCGACCGAAACCCCGGTCTCGATCCCCGCGCAGCTGGATGGCAGGCGCAGCGCGCAATGTCTCAACAGCGTGATCGGGCTAGCGACATTCCGGCGGTGGGCGCCCACCATGTTGACGGGGCCGTCGCACTTTCCTCTTGACGGTCGATCGACCCTAGAGCCAGTTCGGCAGCTGGCGGGTCGTACGAAACCAGCGCATCTCGCGCTTCAGGTAGCGCACCACCGCGTCGGCGGGGTCCTCCTTGGCAGCCAGGGCGAGGTGCCATTCCTGGGCAAGGTCCATGCGCAGCTCGTCGTCCCAGAAGGCGATGCGTGCTCCACGCTGGAGCTCGGGGTACAGGGGCTCGAGCGGCTCGACTCGTCGGCGCGCCCGGTATCGGCGCTGTTGCGCTGCGCGCATGTCCGGGTTCGCCTTGCGCCAGCGCCTCCTGCGTTCGCGCTCGGCGTCGGCGTTCTCCAGCCGCCACGCCCGGAAGTAGTCCGGCGCCCGAGACTTCAGCCGGGCGATCGCGTCGCGAACCTGCTGACGGCGGCGCTCCGGGTGGCGAGCCCGGTATCTCGCCTCCCGGGCTCGAGCCGTTTCGCGCTTCTCGGCCGCTGACTTCGTCCAACCGTGGGCCTGGTAGCGATGCGCATCCACCGCTCGCTGAGAACGCAATGTCCGCGGGCAGCTGGGGCACTGTTCCACGGATCCTGAGTCTAGGGCTTGACGCGCGATCCTCGCAGGATCCAACATGCGCCTCGAAGGTCATGGGCAGCCTTCACCCCTCCCTGGCCCCCGACACCCACCTGACGTGTCGGGGGCCTTGCTCTACCTAGCACTACCTACGCTTAGGTATGCCTACCGAGAGAACGGCTTGAAACCGGCCGAAACCGTAGGTATGCTTACCTAGTGCTAGGTAGAGCTACCTGACGATTTGAGCGTGAAACCGGCCCTGGGGTGTCGTTTCCCCACCGTCCGGACACCGAGGAGGAAAATGCCCACTCGCAAGCAGAAAGTCTGGGTCGTCACCACCGGCTGGTACAGCGACTACTCGGTCGTCGCGGTGCTCAACAACAAGGCCGAGGCCGAGCGCGTCGCCAAGGAGCTCGATGGGAACGAGCCCGAGGAGTTCGAGCTTCTCGGCTCGGTGTCGCACCAGATCCTGCACGTCCACACCGCCGACCTCGTCAAGCCGTACCACCCGACGGTTGGGTCACCGGGGATGCCCGACCACTTCCACGCGGGCTCACCCGACGACTGCTTCGACTGCAACCCCGGCCACGACATGACCGGGCCGTGCAGGAAGTGCAAGCGCGGCATCAAGGTCGACATCACGACTCGCGAGGAGAAGATCTGGCCGTGGGACCCGGAATACCCGGTCAAGCCCCGGCCGCACGCCCTGTCGACCGTGTCCGACAACAATGCCCGGGCGCACGTCGAGGTTGAGGGCGGTGACCGCTCGCTCGTCGAGAAGTCGCTGCAGGACCGCATCGCACAGGCCAAGGCCCAGATGGAAGGGCTCACGTGACCCGGCTGGCCTCCCCCGAGCCGCGTTGCGCCGTTGACGAGTGCGACCGTCCGTACCCGGACCACGTTGGTCCCGGAAACGTCGGGCACCCGTTTGTCGCCTCCCCCGAGCCGCGAGAGGACGCCAAGCCAGAGCAACGGCTTCGGTGCGTCGTCTGCCATGAACCGTCTCTCGGGCGGAATGACCGGCACTACCACTACGAGCCAATCCCCGAGCCGCGAGAGGACGCGCACGACCACATCGCGTGGGCGCAGCACGTCCGCTCCGAGCACGAGGCGACCCACGGCGAGGCCGAGCAATGCGGCGCGGCGTGCATCGTCCTCGGGCTGGCGGAGTTCGACGAATGAAGCGCGTTCTGATGAGCGATGAGCTATTCGAGCATCTCGGCGCGTCGAGGGTTGAATGGGGCGAGCCTGACGCTGACGGGTTCTACACGCCAACGGTGTATGCCGAGCCGCGAGAGGACGCGCTGCGGCAAGCAATCCGGGCTGCCGCTGCTGGATGCCACCACGAACGATGGGACAGTGATTGGCAGGACGGCCATACGACACTCGAATGGACCGACTGCACGGCATGGCCTTGCGCCGCTCTCCAAGGAGCCACCGATGACCAGTGAACGACTGACGGCAATCCGGCGACGTTGGGAAGGACACAGCACCTTCGACTACGAACGCGATATCAACTACCTGCTCGCGCTGTCAGAGGACGCGGGTTATCTCGCTGATGCCGCCATCCATGCGACCGACCACATGGCGCAGGAGAAGTTCTACTGCGAGGACGCCGACAACCTACGGCACTTCGCCGCGAAGATACGCGCCCGCCTCGCCTCCCCCGAGCCGCGAGGAGCCACCGATGACCAGTGATACACGGCTGACGGCGGTACGCCGACTGCTCGACATGCTGGACGACGTGTACTGGCCGGAAGGTCAGTCTCCGCTGGCGTGGTCGCAGCGAATAAACGAGGCACGCGCCACCCTCGCCACCCTCGCCACCCTCGCCACCCTCGACGCCGTACCACTGGACGTGGAACGACTGCGGGATGCGCTAGCAACACCGGCCCCTGACTGGCTCATGGAGTATTCGGGCGTCCATGGCTGGGAACAGGCGATGGAACACGTCGCCGAGTACGCCCGCCTCGCCTCCCCCGAGCCGCAGCCAACTTGGTGTCGAGAACACCACACCTATGACCATTGTGAAGACGCCGCCCTTGCCCGCCTCGCCTCCCCCGAGCCGCGAGGAACGCTGGACCGCGAACCGACCGACGCCGAGGCCGAGCTAATCGCCATGTACGGCGACCGCTCCCCCGAGCCGCGAGAGGAGCTGACTATCGCCGAGGAAGCGATGTCGTCCGCTCTCTGCGACATCCCCGGTCACGGGCCGTCCCTGTCGCATCTGACCGAGGCGCGCCGAGTGCTGTCGTGGCTGAACGGCCACGGCTACGAGTTAGTGTTGTCCGCCTCCCCCGAGCCGCGAGAGGACGCGCCGGGAGACGACCAGATTGGCGACCTCGCCGCGAAACTCGTACCGCTGCTGAATGACGGGCTGGTGGACGTACCGGGCGAGCGCCGCATCGAAGACAAGGCGTTCGTGATGGCCCGGACCCTCCACGCCGCCCTCCAAGGAGACACCGATGACCAGTGATACACGGCTGACGGCGATAGCGGAGTACCTACGCGGGAACGCCTACTACATCGAGGACGCCATCGCGCAGGACCCGAGTGCCGCCGAGGGCTTCGCGGAGCACATTTTGAGGCTCGCCACAGCAGCAGACGCGCTGGACGTGGAGCGGCTGACGGAAGCTCTTGACGGTGCGCTAGGTGACACCGTTCAGGACCGGCCCGAGCGGTGGCCGAGTCGCCCGCATCCCTATGACCGCATCCTCGCCGCCGCCATCCTTGCCCGCCTCGCCTCCTCCGAGCCGCGAGAGGACGCGCCGCGGGCGAACGCTGACCCGAGAGCGATCAAGAACCACGACGATAGCTGCGGGTGGGCTTACGGGAACCTCGGCTACAAGTGCTACTGCGAGCCGCGAGAGGACGCGCTGCGGGATGCGGCCCGCGAGGTCGTGCGGTTTTACGGCACCGACCGAACGTGGTCGCTCATGTTTCGGCAGTTGCTCGGCAGCCGCATCGACGACCTCGCCGCCGCCCTCGCCTCCCCCGAGCCGCGAGAGGGGTCGGTCATGCTCGATGACGACTACGACATCGGGGAGAATGGCGCGATCATCGGCGGGCCGCAACCCGAGCCGCGAGAGGACCACGAACCTGTCTAATGCGGCTGTTCGGTGGAGGTAACGACCATGACAACCACGTTCCCCGAGTTCGTCGCCGAGCGGTTCGGCGGCAAGCTCTCCCACGGCGCACACCAGCCGAACGGTGTCGCATGCCTCCACGAAGCCCTGAACGTGTACCAGGGCAAGGACTGGTCGGACGACACGACCGGCACCCTCGATCTGCGCTCGCTGAACGACGCCCCGTGGTCGAGCGACGAAGCCCGGACTGAGGCGATGTTGCCGCTCGGCGCCATCGTCCTGACGTGGCCGTCGTGGTCCGAGGAACGGCGTGTGGCATGGGCCAAGCTGGTCGCCGAGGGTGTGATCCGGCGCATCCTCCCGCCAACCTTGCGAGCCGTGGCCGAGCGTGTGCCATCGAAGGCACCTGAACTGGTCGCTGCCGCTCTGCGCTGCGAGACGGAGGGAGATGAGTCGGCGGCGGAGTCGGCGGCGGAGTCGGTGCGGTCGGCGGCGTGGTCGGCGGCGGAGTCGGCGCGGTCGGCGGCGTACTCGGCGCGGTCGGCGGCGTGGTCGGCGGCGGAGTCGGCGGCGTGGTCGGCGGCGGAGTCGGCGCGGTCGGCGGCGTGGTCGGCGGCGGACTCGGCGCGGTCGGCGGCGTGGTCGGCGGCGCGGTCGGCGTGGGCGGCGCGTGACATTCCCCTCCAGACACTCTGCTCCCTCATGGTCGAAGCAGCCGAGCAGACCGAGGATCGACCATGACCCGCCAGCCCCGCCCCAACCAACCCGCCTACGACGAGGGCTTCGAGGCCGGGATCAGGTTCGCCCACGAGTCGATGGGAGCCAAGACAGAGGTACGGGCGGCGCTGGACCTAGACGACTTCCACCGCCAAGTCAAGGAGGGCGTGGAGGAGGCGGACGCCGACTCCGATGCGTCGGTTGATGCCGAGGCCGTAGCGAACATCGCCTACGAAGTCCTGCGCGTGATGCTCCGGGACGCCCGTCCCGCCTCCCCCGAGCCGCGAGAGGACGCGCCATGAGCGGCGTGCGTCATTCCGGCGGCGACATCGACGTGCAATCGGGTACCGGGTTCAGCGCCACCAAGGACAAGATCACGCCGATCGTCCAGATGACGGTGGAGACGACGTTGGGCGAGAAGGCGACCATTCACCTGTTACCACAGGAAGCTCGGGCGGTCGGTCTCGACCTGATCGCGGCGGCGTCACAGTCGCTCGGAGACACGACGCTGCGCCGATTGGCTAGGGAGCGCGGCGAGGACGGCGATGCACTCGTGCAGCGCCTCCGGCGCACTACGAGCGAATGGCTCGGGGAGGGCTAGATGAGGACTGAGTTTCATCGCTACTTCAAGATCGGTCGGCCATATCAGGCAGTCAGTCTCGATTGGATACCGTCGTGGGATCACCCGCGATACGCACGTCTTGGAGCATGGCTCCATCATCGCGGTTTGTCGTTGCGCTATCGGGGCTGGGTGCTCGTTCTGTTGGTGCGGCGATGACACCGACAACCGTCCCGCCACGCGCCCATGGCCGGGCCGTCAACTTCGCGGAGGGTCAGGACCAATACAACACGCTTCCGGCGTGGTTCACGGATGATCCCGAGGGAGCCGTCATCACGCGCTGGCGACTGACATGGCGAGAACGGCTCCGACTCCTCATCGGCAAGCCGCTATGGCTGTACATCTGGACCTTCGGTCATCCCTTGCAGCCGATCCTGCCAACCCTCAACGAGCCAACGCCTGATCCCGCGGGAGCCACCGATGACCAGTGATCCACGGCTGACGGCGGAGCAGGTGATCGCCGAGATCGAGCGCGCCGAGCAGGAGGTCCACGACCTGTGCTCCGGCAAGCGGCGCTGGACGATGACCGTACCCGCCGAGCCTGACCGAGACTCCGAC
>DASUGD010000139.1:0-37828 GCA_036274195.1 Gemmatimonadaceae bacterium
AGTTGAACCGCAGAGGTCGCAGAGGTCGCAGCGACATGTCGGCGGGTTCGGGCGGACGACCATTACAATGCCTCACGGCGCTCGCACGCGGAGCCTAACGTCAAGAGCAGTTCTCCGTGTCCTCTGCGACCTCTGCGGTTCAATTCTCGAGGTTACTCGAGCACGATGATCAGCCACACGGACGCGCTCCAGAAGCGCTCCGGGTCGTTGATGCGAAGCGTCGTGCCCGAGGACGACGCGTCCACCGACACCAGGTCCGGATCGTGCCGCGACACGATCCGGTATTGTCTCGCTCTCGGCAGCGAGATCTCGGTATCACGGAGGCGATCGATTCGCGTGAACACACCCTGCGCCATCGCGCGCGACGGCGTGAGGCTCTTGCCGAAACCCAGGATGCCGCCCTCCTCGGTCAGAACACCGGCGCGCACGAGCTGCTTCCGAGACCCGACGACGTACCAGGCCGTGTTCGCACGCGACGTGATCCGCCGCAGCGAGTCGGCCAGCGTCTCGTTCTCCTGCGCGAGCGCCGCGTTCGCCTCGGTCAGCTTCCGCGTCGAATCCGTGAGCGCGGCGACCTGCGTCTCCAGCTCGGCGATTCGCTCGAGATACGTCGCGATCAGGTCCTTCTGCCCCTCGATCGTGCGCAGATGCTCCTCGACTTCCGCGCGCAAACGGTCGTTGTCCTTCGCCGCCTCCAGCAGACGCTGACCGCGCACGCGCGAGCTGTCCTCGACATCGGCGAGACGTCGTCTCACGTGCTCGAGTCTTCGGAGCATCACGTCACGATAGCCTCCGGGTCCCGCCGGTATCTCGCCCGCGGCGTCCACACTCACTTCTCCGGCAGCCGCGGTTACGCTGTCGGACCCGCCCATTGCTGCGGTGATGGAATCCATGACCGCGAGGCTCCCCGGCGACCCGTCCATGTGCTTCAACTGCTCGGCCACGGCTTCGATGAGGACGTGGGCGTCCCGCACCTCGCGAAGCAGCGTGTCCTTTTCGGCCGAGATGCGCTCGAACATGACCATCTGGCGCTGCAGGCTCGCGTTCTGTGTCGACAGCGAGTCGATGGTCAACCGCGATCGCCGCATGAACGGCACGAGGTCCATCCCACGATCGCAGCCGACGACGACCACGAGCAACCCGATCAGCGCTCCCGTCCTGACGCTCACGGCGCTTCCCCTGCGGGCCGTGCGAGTACACATGGTTTTTCTCCCCAGCCGTAACGTTCTCGCAACACCGGCGCAACGACGTCCGCGAACAGCGAAACACCCGTTAGGCGCTCAGCCGCACCACGGTCGGACTCGACGTACACGATGCCCACGATCGGACACGCCCGCGGCTTGGCCTTGGCCTCGCGGCCGCCGAACAGGAACAGCGACAGCGGCTCGAAGCGCTGGCTCTCGAGCGTCCCCGTCTTGCCGAAGAAGTCGAAGCCGGGAGTGTTGAACATCGCGCCGGTCGTGCGTGCCGCCGTGCCCGACCCGCGGACGACGCCACGCATGCCAGCGAGCACGGCGTCGCGCCCGGTCGTGAAGTGCACGCCGGGCTTCTCCGCCGGAGCGAGCACCGTATCACCAACGCGCTGGATGAGCCTGAGCTCCGTCCCGCGGGCGTTCATGATGCGGGCGAGCGACCGCACCAGCGCCGCGTTGCTCCAGTTGTTCTCGTTCTCGCCGATCATGAACCCGGCCAGGTAGCGGAGGTCCGAGAACTGAGGCGCATCCAGCGGCAGCGACGGCACGTCGGGCGACACGAGCTGCCACTGCGGATTCGTGCGCAGCATTCGCTTCGCCTCGAGCGGACGCCAGAGGCTCTCGTCGAACTCGCCGGACTGACGCCCGATCCGCGCGTCGAACAGCGTCTCCAGCTGGTGCGCGAGCGGGGAGCTCGCGATCATCCGCCGGCCCTGCTTGACCGCGAACCTGGGCCGCTGCGCCATACGCACACCATTCAGCGCGTACCATGGGCCTTCGGCGATGCCGCCTAACGCCGGCATGCCGTTCGCGCCACGCTCCGCCGCGCCGAGGAACCCGAGCGTCACCGCGTATAGATTGTTCGAGTTCGGGATGAAGCAGTCCCACGTTACCGGAACGTGCGAACAGCCGTGCAGCTCGGATTTCATCGGCGTCGTGAACCCGAGCGGCCAGCCAGCCGCGCTCGCGAACCGCTCGCCCGGATGGTCGACGACCAGCGACTTGAGCGACGGGTACTCGTTGAGCACCGCCGTCGCGATGAAGGGCTTGATCGTCGACGCCGACCGATGGTTCCGGAAGTTCTGATCGAGCGCCGCGAACTTGCTGATCCGCACGCCGGGCTTCGCCCAGTCCGCGAACGCGAGAATGTCGCCGGTCTCGGCGTCGACCAGCATGGCCGAGCATTGCCTGACGCCACCCGATGCGGCTTCGGCGCAGCGCCGGTCGAGTCCCCGCTGCACCGCATCGATCGCCGTACGATCGAGCGTCAGCGCGACGTCCGACGCGGCCTCGCGCGGGCGCAGTCGCAGGCCGTCAGCCAACAGCGAGTCGAGGCGCGCCACCAGCACTGGCGTCGCCGGCATGATGGCTCGCACTGCCTGGCCGTTTCGCTCGCGCGAGTACGCCAGAGAGCCGCGCGGTGCCGCGTCCACCACCCACGTGGCCGAGCTGTCGATGGCGATGATGTCGCCGTATCGCAGCCGTTCGCCGGACGCAACGGGCCTGCCGTTCTTCGTGATGCCTGTGCCGCTCGCGAGAACATCGATCACCGCACCAGTTCCGGTTCGACGCGCGCGAATTCTTGCGTCTCCCCTGCAGTCGACATCGACGCTGGTGCCGAACGCGATCGTCGTATCGCGGCACGATACCCTCACGGCGTCGCTGGTTTCCGGCGTCAGCACTATGCCGCTCGGGCCACTCGCCAGAACCACGTCGCTGTCGACACCGACTTTGCCGCGATGCGCCGCCGTGTCGGCTGAGACGAGCGTCGCGCCGGCCGTGAGACGCCCGGTCCACGGGCCACCGCTCCCCACAGGCGCATCGACCTTGCACGGCGCGGCCGAGACCTGCACACCGGATGCGTCGCCGCTGAGCCACGGCGCACGCTCGACGCAATGAGAGCGGTACTCCGCCCGGTTGGCCGCAAACGCATTCGCTCGCTCGAGCGTGGACTGCACGAAGTCGCCATCACGATAGCCGAACTTTCCGCGCGCGGCCGGGCCGGCGACGATCGAGTCACCGCTCGATACGATGTCCGCTCGGTCTACGGCCGCGCGGAGGCCCTCGGCGAACGTCGCGAGCTGGAACGGAACCACGTCGCGGTGGGTCGCGCGATAGAGGGAGCGCAGCACGATCGCTCCGAGGAGCACGACCATCGCGGCCGCCGCGCCGAGGATGACGGCGAGGCGTCGCATCGCGTGACTGTTGATCTCCGCGCGCTCCGTGACTCCACGCGCGGCACCGGTTGCTCTCGGCAACGCGATGACCGCGAGTGCGAGCGTCCACGACGCGAACGCGACGTCAGCTCCCGACCGCAATCCGAGCAGCGGGAGGTTCTGCCCGGTGAGGGGCAGCAGTGACACGTTGGCCGCCGCCATGTAGAGCGCCGGCACGGCGACATACATCGCGAGACCGCCGAGCAGGATGCCTCGCGGCACCTCGTTGACGGCGCGTCCGGCGATCATCGCGCTCGCGAGCAGCAGCAGCGCGAGCGCCAGGTAGACGGACAGGAGCGCCGCACCGCCAGCGAATCCGTGCTCACTGAGCACGAATACGGCAAACGCATTGTCGGTCAGCGCGACGTCCTCCGAGATCGCGCGGCGGGTGTAAGCGGTGCCATAGAGGCCATTGCCCCACGTGCCGCCTGACGCGGCGTAGGCACGCATCCCCCAGTCCTGCTGGAGGGTGCTGACGATCTCGCGCGCAGCGCTGCTCTTCGTAACGAGCATCTGACGCTCGAGCGCGCGCGGATGGCGCACCGCGGCAAAGCGAACCTGCGGCGTCGAGAGCGTCATGGGGCGCGCTGCCAACTCCGCCGGAGACACTCGAAGCCATGCTCCGACGGCGCCTAACGTCGCGACTAGCACGATGACGGACGCCGCGAGCCGCCGCGGCCCCAGCATGGCCGTGGCCATCACCAGCGTCGCCAACACCGACGTCACCAGCAGCAGCATGAGCCCGCGATCCGCACCCAGGTACCCAGCGTAGACGGTGAGCGCGAGAAGCACGAACAGCGGCGTCCGGCGGCGCGTCTCGCTTCCCGGCGCGGTGCCGCGCACGTGCGCATCCACCCGCTCCTTCGTCTCGCGATGCCAGAGTACGGCGAACACGCGCACGACGAGCAGCAGGCCGGCGATGGCCAGCGCGAAACCGAGCGTGATCCCCAGTCGTCGAATGGCTCCCCATTGCGCCACGAGGAGGAGCCCAACCGGCGCGAACGCAAACCACAGAGGCGGAAGCACGTCCTGGCGGCGGTACGGCCACAACCGCACCGGTCCAACGAGCGGTGCCAGGACGAACCGGGTGGCCATGGCCGCTGCCCCCGCGCCGATTACCGTGCCAATGGTCGCCGACACGATCCCCGGGGTGATGAGCGTCAGGCCGGCGAGGAGCCCACTGACGGCGCCGACGATCGCGGCGACGCGGATGGCAAGCGAATGGTGAGTCGGTGACATCCGGGGCCAGACTCTCCCCCTCACCTCGGCCGCCGCGTACACGAACAGGAGCGCGACGCTGTACAGCGCCATGCTCAAGTATGGCGGCACGCCGCGAAGCGAAAGGGCGAGCGCGATGTAGAGAACCACGAGCACGAGCAACGTCGCCACCGCTCGCATGAGATGCCGGCTCGAGAACCCCCGCTCGGCACCGATCTCGAACATTCCGAGCGGCGCGCCTCCCGCGGTCGCTTGCGCCTCGCGCGGAACGAGCAGCGACTGCAACACGAGAAGTCCGGCCGTGCCGGCGACGACGATGAAGACGACGAACAGCGCGCGGTCTTCGCCGCCGGCCAGCACGTACGTCACGAACGCAGCTGCAACGACGAGCGCCGCGTCCGCCGTGAGGCGAAGGAGCGATCCTCTGCCTAACGTCCTGACTGACCGCCGCCAGTCATGATGGCGCATGCGCTCGAGCAGCCACACGAGCACCGGAAACGCGATGAGGAAGACGAGTGTGGTCGGCACTGCCTCGGCGTTGAACGGCTCGGACGTCGCGACGCGGACGGCGATCGTCGAGCGCACCATCGCGAGGGTGTACGCCAACCCCAGGACGGCGAGTCGGAGCGCAGCGACGGGCCCGGAAGCCGAGCGGGCGGATGCCGCCAGCAGCAGAGCGCCGAGAAGCCAGACGACCGCGAGTCGCGAAAGCGCGCCGTCCGCAGCGACTTCCGCCGAGAGTCGAACCAGGTGGCCGCGCTCGGATCGCGGGCTGCCCGTTCCGGGTAGCGGAACCACTTCGCCCACCGCAACGGTGCGGACCTGGCCATCGGCATGCCACCGCCAGCGGCCGGGCGCCCACTCGAGCGCACCCGCGTAGGGGGACGCGCCGGCGCCTAACGGCACCCCGTTGAGGTCGATGAGCGGCAGGGTGCCGGGGGACGCCGCTGCTCCGTACTGCACGCGGTGAACCGCGCGATCTGCACCGGCATGAAGCCGCCAACGATCGCCGAGCAGCCGGCCCGTGAACAGGACATGCATGCGGTTCGCGCGCCGGTCCGTTGTCACTCGCAGCCGGGACGACTCGCGGCCGATGCCGATCTCGATGGCCCCACTGGCGACGCGTGCCACCGTGGGAGGAGCTGCGCCGTTCACGGTCACCGTCGTCCCGGAGGCTGCCGCGATGTACACGTGCCCGTCGCGGCGGAATAGCACGAACGTCGGGATCCGGGCGAACGCCGGCCCGAAGGCATCGCTCCAGACGCCACTCGCCGTCGCGCGAACGCGAACGGTGACGCCGCCGTTGGTTAACGTGCGTTCGGCGCAGAGGGTCGCGATTCGCGTCGCGCATCCGATCGGCCACCACGGCATCGCGGCACGAACCGTTACGGCGGCGCCACCCGCACGCGACAGGCCGATGGTAGCGCTTCTGCCCACTGCAGCCGCCGCGAGCATCCGCTGCCCGGCGATGACCGGCGGTGCGCCGGACTCGGCTCGCACGACGACCGACGTATCGTTAGGCCCGACGTGAACCGACACGAGACCGGTACCGCTCCGCCCGTTGTTCGGCGCCGGGATGCGCACGTCCGCCCGGGCCCCCGACCCGATGGTCAGCGTATCGAGCAGAAACGCGTACTGACCGATCACCTGGAGCGACTGCGATGAGAGGGACGCATTCCGGCCACTCAGTATCTTCACGAGCAGCGCGAGTGGAACCGCGACCACCACGAGCGTCGCCACACGCGGGAATCGAGCGGGGACCCGCCACGCCCAAAACGCGAGCGCGGCTGTTACCGCCATGCCGAGCACGATTGCGGCGGTGAGCGTCATGCCCCTATCCGCTCCAGCAGGCGGACCGCCGTGCGGCGTTGCGCGTCATCACCGAAGACGAGCACCCACGTCAGATCCTCGCTCACTGCCGCGCGAGGACATTGCAGCTCACCCAACACACAGGACCGCGCGCGGATCAGCCGTTCCGGCGTGTACTCCTTGCTCGCTGGCTGTCCGCGGTCGATGAGGCGCGTCGCGTGCACATACGCACGACGGAACCACGCGGTACCCTTCTGGCCGCCGCGCTGAACGGCGAGCCCCTGCGCGAACGCCGCGCGCATGCTGTCACGCTCGGCCTTCGCATCGAAGATCACCGGGACGGTTTTCGTGACCGAGCGCGTTGGCGCGCGGTTCACATCACCAGCTGACTCGCGAGACCGCAGTGACGGCGCTGCCTTCGCCGTCGGCGACGGTGCGCTGACAGGCTGGACGACCGCTGCCGGGCCGACCACTTCGGTCGGTGCTTCGTTCGGCTGCAGAAGCTTCCGGGCGGCGAGCACGCCGCCGAACGCGACGCCGCCGCCGAGCGCCACCAGCATTGTCCCCTTCGCCACGACGGAGGTCCACCGTTTCACCAGGTCGAACGCTCGCCCGCGGATCGCGCTCGCTCGCGCCGTTCGAACGCGGCGAGCGCGCTGGTCCTCGAGCCAGTCGAGGACTTCGTTCAACCCGATCGGCCGAACCTTGTCGGGCACGACGCCCGCCGACGACACCGCGAAGCAGCGTAGCGTCGGGCACACCGCCTCGAACCAGGTGAGCGACGTGGCGCCGAGATGGTCGAGCAGCGCCCCGGTCGGGTTCGCGAGCGCCGCGCGACGCTTCTCCTCCGACAGGCAGTCGATCTTGCTCAGGCAGATAGCCACGGGAAGGTCGAGCTGCGGTGCGCCTCCCGCCTCCAGAAGCGCCACCAGCTGCTCGAGGATCAGGAGACGATCGAGCGTGGACGCCGCGCCATCGGGCGTCGCCTCGAACAGCCACAGCACGCCGTGACTCGTCGCCACCTGGCGATACAGCTGCTTTCCGGCAGAGCTGAGCCGATGCGCGGGGTCGACGGAGAACTCGCCGGCGGGATCGACGAGCGCAACCCGCAGCTCACCGACCTGCCGGCCGGCCTTCATCTTCCGAAGCGTTAGGCGCAGTGGCCGGTACGGCATGTCGCGAACGCCGGTTTTGGTGTTGCGCCGCTCGCTCAGTTCCTCGTGCGCACGAAGCACCATCGCCTGCGTGTGCGGGTCGTCGCAGTCCTTCGGGTGTGCGGTCCACCGCTCGACGTCATCCCCGCGCGACAGCCCGTACAATGCGCCGATGAAGCCGCTTTTCCCCGCTTTCGGCGCGCCCCAGAGGAAGAATCCGTCGTGCGTGTCACCGGGCGGGAGCGACGGCACCGGCGTCGTCGCAGGTGGCGCCACGGGCGACGTGGGCGTGGTCGGAGCCGTCATCGCCCCTCGCTCGTGACGACGGCGCCGCCAGTCGTCAGGCTCGGCAGCTTGCCGAGCAGACGCCCGACGAAAGTTCCGTTGTCGACGCCCAGGAACGTGCACAACGCCCGCTCTTCATCGGGTGACAGCGCGTGCCGGGCGGTGGCGCGCCTGAGCGCCGCCCGGGCGTCGGCGAAGCGTTCCTCGTCGCGCACCTGCTCGACCTCGTGAAGCGCGAGAGCGAGGCGGCGCATGCGGATGCCATCGCTCACGCTCTCGTCCACGGCGCCGAGCAGCGCCTCCGTCAACCGCTCGGCCGCGTTAGGCGTGGCGATGCCGGAGATGACGCCGGTGAGCAAGGCCAGCTCGGTCGCGTTGCCACGATGCTGGACGGCCGTCACGAGATGCGACTCGAGCAGCGCGACCGTCGCGCCATCGATCGTCCCGCCCTCGGCACCCGACGCCACACACGCGTCGACGAGCGCGCCGATGGTGAACCGCCCGCTGGCGTAGCCACGAGCGACCCACGCGAGCGCTCGCGCCAGGAGCTCGCGGCGCACCATGTCGTCGACGCGCCGCACGAGATCGAGCCAACCCGGCCGGAACACGAAGGCAGCGTCAGTCGCCGCGAAGTGCAGCAGCACGCGCTCGACGTGCGCGGCGAGCTCGCTCCGCGGCGCGAAACGGTGCGCTTCCTCGAGCAGCGCGGTTGCGACGCGGACCGCCGCATCGCCGGTCGCGCCGGCATGAGCACGGTCGAGCGCCGCGACGATCCAGCCCACCAGCTCGACCTCTCCGCCCGGCGCGTCGCCTATCGTGCGCGACAGCTCGGCCGCGAGGCGACGTGGGTCGCCACCGGCTGCCAGCGGCTCGCCGACGCCAAAGAGCCGTCGCAGCGCTCGCTCGGCGTCCTCAGGCGGTGTCGCGCCGGGGGCCGGCGTTGCCGCCAGCCAGATGCGCACCAGGCCGTCGGCGAGTGGCCCGAGCTTGTCGAGAGGCTCGAGCAGCGCGCGCTCGCGAAACGTCCGCCTGACGAGCACGAGGCCGATCGCCGACGCGCGTTCACGCGCACGACCCGTCGCGGACGCCACCACCGCCGCGATCGCGTTCACGCCATCGACCGCGTCGGCGTACGACGTGCCCCGCGCCGCGAGCGCATCGAACAGCCGTGCAACCTGCGAGCGTCCCTTCACCCAGCGCGCGGTGCCATTGTGCCACGCGGCCTCCCACGGCAGCGCGGGATCCGCCACGTCGAGGAACCGGTCGAGATCGCCGAGCGCCGCGGCGGCACACGCGAGCGTGACCTGGCTCGCGCGAGCGCTGTCGTCGTCCGAAGGACGCGGCACCGCGTGCAGGCCGTCGAGGAGATGCGAGAAGAACTTCGTGAATCGCTCGCGGTGTTCATCGCGGCGCAGACCGACGGCCAGCGAAATGGCCTGCACGGCGCTCCAGGCACCGCGCTGTTCGCCGCGAGCGACGTCCGCGAGCGCCGCAGCGACGCGATCGGGGGCAGCGTGTCTGAAGAGAGCGTCCGTGAGACGAATCCGCTCGTCCTCGCTCGCCGCGCGTGCCGTGACGAGCACCGCGCGCCGCAGGTCGCCGCAGCGCAACCCTTCGTGGATGAGGTCCATGCGCAGGATTGCCGCGATCTCGGCGCCGAGGTCGATCTCTGTCAGCGTGACCTCGGCCGACAGTACGGCACCCACTGCCCACGCGCGATGGAGCCGGTCACCGGTCTTGCCTAACGCCACGAGCCGCGCGGCCGTCGCCGCGGGTTCGGTGAACCGGGGGTCGGCGGCGTCCCGCGGGAGCATGGCGGTCCACTCGCGCTCCACGAGCAGCGCGTGGGGCCGATCGGCGACCGTGAGGCGAGGCGTGTGCTTCGGGACGTCGACGGTGGGGATCTGGAACGTGAGCGCCGGCCGGAGCCATGGCGGCAGCAGCAGCGTCAGGCACTCGATGGTCTCCTCGCGAACACCTGGCAGGAACGACAGCACGCGGTCGCCGGCGAGCAGCGCGGCGAGCAGCGTCGTGATCGTCCCCTGGTCTTCGGTCTCGAGCAGCTCGGCCAGCCGGGCCGCGCTGGTGGCTTCGTCGCGAGGCACGGGCGTGGGGATCGGCAGCTCGCCGAACCGTTCGGGACGATGATCTCGTGCGAGCGGCGGCAGTGCGGCGAACGCGTCGTTGCCGAGCGCGGCGAACTCGTCGTCGCTCAGCGCGACGACGTCGTAGACGAGCGACGCCCGTCCCGCGGAGTCGCGGTCGGCGTTCGTGAAGTACCGGGCGAAGACGCGGCCCCACTTCGGCGCGCGCAGAAAAGCGAGCCCCGAATCGAGGTACGCGCTCGGGTCGCCAATGTCGGGAACGCGGCAGAGCTCGAACGCCTCGTCGTACGAGAGGTTGGCAGTCTTGGCGACGAGCGCGTACCCGTCGTTGACGAGGCCCCAGATGGCACGCTTGGGGCCGCCGGGCGAGGTGTCAGGTGCGGTCATGCTGCCCCACGATCCACGAGATCGGCAGGTGGACGAACTTGGGCTGCGGCTCGCCGTCCAGCACCTCGCGGTCACCGACGCGGCGGAGCGGCCTGCCTAACGCGGTGAGCTTGAAGATGTCGTATCGCGTGAGCCACGAATATAGGACAGGCGCGGTATCCCCGACCGTTTCCTCGAACAGCGCTTTTGGCTCGGCGTCCATGAATTGCGGCGCCCGGTCGATCTGGCTGAGGCATACGGCGACGGGGATCGTCAGCTGGTTCGTGCGGACGTCGAACGGCACGCGCTCCCCCCGCCGCGCGGCGTCGGCGAGCGCGAACTTGAGTCGCCCAAGCGTGCGGTCGAAGAAGCGCATGTAGTAGCGCTCGCGACCCTCGTCAGGCACGAAGCTGGGGTTGATGAGGAGGATGAGCCCCCGCGCGCGGGTCATCTCGCGCAGGATGTTGGGCGGGATGTCGCCGTCGTACACTTCGCCGGGGACGTCCCAGAAGTTGAGACTGGCTTCGTAGCGCGACTCGGTGTTGAGGAGCCGCGTTATGGGACCGGCGGTGGTGGGCAGCGTGTAGAGGCGAAAGTCGAGGCGACGTTCTACGAGTGTCTTGTATTGGGGACTGGGGACTCGGGACTGGGGACTCGGCCGGGAACCCTCTACCGTCGCGGAGACTCCTGCGCCGGTAGTAGCATCCCGGCCGAGTCCCCAGTCCTCAGTCCCCAGTCCCGTTTCTCCCAGCCCGAGGCTCCTAACGCGATCCGCCACCCATTCAGCCGCGGCCGAGGTTGCGGGCAACACGCACACACGTCGCGCGGCATCGGCGGGCGGGCTCCAGTACACGAGGGACGCGATGTAGATCGACTTCCCCGACCCCTTGGCCCCCCACATCATGATGCTGTCGGAGGAAGCCGACGGGACGCCATCGAGCGCCCTGCTCGTTGAGCGGGCCGCTGAATTCGATGTGCTTTCCATTGGAATCCCGACCTCTGCGCCGGTGATGGAGATCACATACGAACGCAGACCGGGATTGGTTCCACGACAGACGTCGAACTACCACAACTACACAGGTAATTGGTTACTGGAATTGGTTACAGGTAATCGAACCCTCGGGATGTCTCTCTCGGCGAGATGAGCGTCCCGAGGGTTCTGTAACCATCAACCAATTCCAGTAACCAGTTACCTGTTCTGTTGCGCCGTTTCAGAACTCGATCTGTCCTCCCTCGTGTCTCAGGAGCCATTGCTTCCGGTGGAGCCCACCACCGAATCCCGTCAACGAACCATCGCTTCCAATGACTCGGTGACAGGGCACGATGATCGGAATCGGGTTGCGGCCATTGGCGGCGCCAACCGCTCGCACGGCAGCCGAGTTGCTCACGCGTCGCGCGAGCTCCGCGTAGCTGATCGTCGTGCCGAACGGAATCTCCCGGAGCGCACTCCACACTCGACGCTGAAAGTCCGTCCCGTTAGGCGCGAGCGGCAGGTCGAACGTGCGTAACCGGCCGGCGAAATACGCGACGAGCTGCCGGCGCGCCTCGTCGATGAGCGAATCCGTTCCGCATCGGTCCACCCACCGTCGATCGTCCGGCTCGGCGTTCGCCATCCACACGCCGACGATCGACGAGCCGTCGCTCGCGACGACGAGCCGGTCGATCGGCGTCGGGACGACGTCATAGATGACGGTCGGCGAAGCCAACACCGTCACCGCTTCGTCTCGCCTTTCACGGAGTCGCCACCAGTGACCGGAACCGCGATGCTCGCGGCGGAGTCGGCCGCAAACGGCCTCTCACCTTTCAGGTGTTGATCGAGGAACGCGAGAATCCCCGAATAGCCGCGGATCTCGTTCTCTTTCTTCACGAAGCCGTGCCCTTCGTCCGGAAACACGACGTATTCCACCGGCACGCCGTTCTTCTTCGCCGCAGCGACGATCTCGTCGGATTCGACCTTGAGCACGCGTGGATCGTTCGCGCCCTGCAGTACCATCAGCGGCGCCTTGATCTTGTCGGCGTTGAACAGCGGCGAGATGCGACGCAACCGTGCGGAATCGGTCTTCGGATCGCCCATCTCCTTGTACAGCGCCTCGCGGAACGATTCCCAGTACGGCGGCACGTTCGTCAGTGTGCGCACCCAGTTCGAGATGCCGAACAGATCGACGCCGACCTTGAATGCATCGGGCTGCAGCGTCAACGCGGCGAGCGTCATGTAGCCGCCATAGCTTCCGCCGATGATGCCGATCTTCGTCGTGTCGACGTACCCGAGTCCCGCGAGCATTCGCTTGGAGGCAACGACGTCGCCGAGGTCGGCTTCGCCATGCTTGCGGTCGTCCATCTGGAAGAACGTCTTGCCGTAGCCGCTCGAGCCACGATTGTTGATGTCGAACACGACATAGCCGCGGTTCGCGAGGGCCTGCGTGAGCTCGAAGTACCCGACCTGCGCCTGGCCTCCTGGCCCGCCGTGCACCATCACCATCGCCGGCGCCTTCGCCTCGGCCGACGCCTGGTGAGGTTTGTAGAGAACGCCCGGCACCTCGAGGCTGTCGTACGACTTGAAGCGAACGACCGTCGGGACGACCAGGTCCTCGCGCTTCATCTTCGGGTCGAGCGCGCTGGTCAGCCGGCGAGGCGCCGCGCCGATCGCGGCCACGTAGAGCTCGGGCGGCACGCTGCCGTCGCTGGCGTAGAACGCGATCAACGAATCGTTAGGCGCCACCTCGACGCCGCGGATGAGCCCCGTCGGCATGCCCGGGAGCGTCACCGGCTCGAGCGTCCTGGCGTCGAGCACCCGCGCGGCGGCCTTCGAGTCCTCGTTCACTCCCACGACGAGATACTTGCCGCTCTTCGAGTAGCTCGCGCCGAGGATGTCCCATTTCTGCTCGTACACCGGCTTCGTGGACCCGTCGGCGAGGTCGTACGCGCGGAGCGACGCGAACTCACGGCCGCTGTCTGAGACGAACAGGAGCTTCGTGCCGTCGGGCGAGAAGTCAGCCGGGGAGTTGTTCACCGCGCCGGTGTGCTTCGTGATGTTCGTCGCCGTGTTCTTCTCGAGATCCTGCAGGAAGATGTCCTGGTCCGACGTCGTGTAGCTCTTCACGAGCGCGAGGTATCGCTTGTCGCGCGACACGCCGGCCACGTTGTAGCCGTCGGTGTTCTTGTAGACGAGCTTCTTCGCGAGGCCGTCCGTCTTCACCTCGTACACGTCGAAGAAGCGTGGATCGCGCTCGTTGGTGGCGATGAAGAAGGACTTGTCGTCACCCGCCCAGCCGACGAATCGCGCCGCGAGCTTCGTGCCGGGCGTAATGTCGGTGACGGTACCCTCCGGCGTTCGCACGTAGAGATGCGACAGCTCGTTCCCACCCTGGTCGGACGAGTAGAGGATTCGGGCGTCGGCCGGGAAATACGAGATCGGGAAGATGGAGTTCGTCGTCGACTTCGTGAGCGGCTCGAGGTCGCCGCCCGATACGGGGACCGCATACGCGTTCCAGATCCCCGAGGTGTTCGATCCGACGAGGATCTTCTGGCGGTCGGGCGAGAACGAGGCTCCGAAGAAGCTCTTGTTGGCGTAGAAGTCCGCGACCGAGTACTGCGTGGGCATGAAGGTCTTGTCGGTCCCGACCGCTTCGCCGGCGGCGCTCTGCGGTTTGGGTTGTTCGACGCTGCATGCCGCGACAAGCGCCGCGAGCATGAGAACGACTGGCAATCGCGCGAGGCTCATGATCCACCGCGAGTTCGAGGGAGACGTTGGATATAGCGCGCGGTGGTGACACGCAACAGGCCGGATAGGAGCTCCTCGTTGAAGTGGTCCGGTCCGGCTGGCATGGCTGTGAAGCGACGCTTTAGTCCCGCCCGCCGGCCTCGAAGTCACGATCGCGCCTAACGGTCACACGTTTTCCCTTGATCTTCGTACTGCGCAGTGCATCGATGATCCGCTCGGCGATCCGCTCGGGCACCTCGACGAGCGAGAACCGATCCGCAATCTCGATCGCGCCGATGTTGCTGGAGTCGACCCGCGCTTCGTTCGCGATCGCGCCAACGAGGTCCCCCGGACGGATGCCCGACTTGCGGCCCGCACCAACGTACACGCGCGTCACGTCCCAATCGCCCTGACGACCCCGCCCGGCGCGTCGCGAGCCGCGATCCGCGCGTGGGTCCCGGCCGCCTCGGTCCTCGCGGTCGCCGCGCCCTTTCCTCTCGTGCCAGTCACGAGGCTCTCGCGCCTCGCGCGCCAACCGCGGTCGCTCGACGAACTGAACCTGAGGGATCTCTTCCTCACCCGTCTCGCCGTCCCGTCCACGCTCGTCCGCGAGCTTGACCGCCGCCGCGGCGATGTCCACGACGTCGTACTCCGCCGCGAGCGCGTTCACGACAGCGCGATACGTCTCCAGCGAATCCTCGCCCTCGAGTAGCGCCTCCTCGAGCGACCCGCGAGTGAGCTCGAGCCGCCGAGCGCGGAGATCGGCCACCGTTGGCACCGTCGCGATCTCGATCTTCTGCTTCGTCACACCCTCGATGTTGCGAAGCAGCCGACGCTCGCGCGGCTCGAGCAGCGTGATGGCGACGCCTTCCCTGCCGGCGCGGCCGGTTCGACCGATGCGATGCACGTAGGCCTCGGGCGCCGACGGCACGTCGTAGTTCACCACGTGCGACACGTGCTCCACGTCGAGCCCGCGCGCCGCAACATCCGTCGCGATGAGGAGGTCGGTGGCATTGGCACGCACGCGCCGCATAACGCGATCCCGCTGGTCCTGCGACATGCCGCCGTGCAGCGCCTCGGACCGATAGCCTCGGCCATTCAGCGTCTCGGTGAGCTCGTCCACTTCCGTGCGTGTTCGGCAGAACACGAACGCGAGCGTCGGCGCTTCGACATCGAGCACTCGGCCTAACGCCGCGATCTTGTGCGCGCGACTGACGACGTAGGCCGTCTGCCGGACACGTGGCAGCGCGCCGCCGGTCGCGCGCTCCACCGGGATCGACACGCGCACCGGGTCGTTCAGGTGACGCTCGGCCAGGTCGCGGATGCGGGGCGGAAGCGTCGCGGAGAACAGGGCGGTCTGGCGGCCCGCGGGCGCCGCCGAGAGGATGGCCTCGAGGTCGTCGGCGAAGCCCATGTCGAGCATCTCGTCGGCCTCGTCGAGGACGACCGCGCGAACGCTGCCTAACGATAGCGTCTCGCGGCGGATGTGATCCAGCGCTCGGCCGGGCGTCGCGATCACCACATCGGCGCCGCGCTCCAGCGCACGGAGCTGACGGCGGATGTCCTGCCCCCCGTAAACCGGCACCGCCCGAAGCCCAAGCCCCTTGCCGTACTTGTGCACGGCCTCGCCCACCTGCATCGCGAGCTCTCGCGTGGGCACGAGAATGAGGACGGCGGGCCCGTGACGCTCGAAGTCCATCGCCGCACCATCGGCGCCGTCATCGGTCGCGGCACTTTCGACCATGCCGCCGACCACGCCCGCGCCGAGTGCCGCCCGCTGAATGAGCGGCAGCGTGAAGGCGGCGGTCTTGCCGGTCCCCGTCGCCGCCTGCCCGAGCACATCGCGACCCTCGAGGAGCACGGGAATCGCGGCGCTCTGGATAGGCGTCGGCTCCTCGTAGCCGAGGGTCGTTAGGGTTGCCGTGATGCGAGGGTCGAGGCCGAGCTCGGCGAACGCGGACGCAGCGGCGGGGGCTGAGGTGTCTTCAGACACGGGCAGGCTCGGTTAATGGAAGGCGAGGGCGTGTTTGAAGTCTAACCTGGCTGCTCGCCGCTGCGCCGCTGCTGGCTGCGGGCGGCTGCTGGGCTGGTAGCCGACGGCTGCAAGAGACGCAGCTATCAGCCATCAGCCATCAGCCATCAGCTGCCCCCGGCAGCCAGCGCCAGCCAGCAGCCGCTGTTCCCCCGTCGCCCGTCGCCCGTCCCCGGCAGTTGCCAGTCGCCAGTCGCCTACGGATCGTACCCACTCTCCGCCAGGAACGTGTCCGAATCGCCCACCTCGATGATCGCCTCGAGCGCGGCGCGCTTGTCCGTCGCACGCTCGTAGAATGCCTCCGCAATCCGATATCCGATGAAGTAGCCGAGGTCGCCGGGGCGCGACGTGGTCTCGTTTCCCTGATTGTAGAGCCACTGACTCCAATCCGTGCCGTGCATCGCCACCTTGAACTCGGCCCAGAGGTCGTGCTCGCGCGGGAGCGCGTACGACCTGAGACGCGCGTTGATGTTGCCCCCCGTGATGAGGTACGCGACGAAATCCGCGCTGCCTTCCGCGAGCGACTGATCGAGCAGCGTCTTGTTCCGGTGCGCCGCGATGCCGCCGGCACGCGCCTGGAGAATGTGCGTATGCTCGTGCGCGACGATCACCGGCAGGCTGTCGAGCGGATGGACATTGTCGCGCTGGAACGGCGCCAGCTCATCGAGCGGCGTCGACTCGCTTGTCGCATAGAACTCGAGACCAACGAGCATCCCATTCGACGACGTCGTCCCGCCAGTGCTGAAGCGTCCGATGAGGAATGTGACCGGTGGGAAGACAGCCGGTGCGTACATGTCGCGGATCTTCCGATAGCCGTCGCGAATCCGCCCCTGAACGTCATCGTCGGTCGCGAGGCGCAACGTGGCCGCGCGGATGTCGGCGAAATAGCGAGGGTACGTGCGAACCATGAGCGCGAGGCTCGCCGCAGTCACGTTGCGCGACGAGATGAAATCCTTGAGTCCCGGCGAGGCGCGGTCGAGGTACTCGGTTTGAAAAGGCGCGGGCACGCCGTTCGCCCCGCCATCGTCGAACGCCTTCCAGAAATGCTCGATGTCGCTCGTGACGAAGACCGCCTGCTCCGGATCCGCCGTGACCGAGGCGGGCGCGGTCGGCGTGTCACTCCCGCATGCCGCGAGCGCCACGAAGCCAAGTGTGATCCACAACGGCGTTGTCGTTGACGCTCGTCGCACGGTCGCGATCCCTGTCGTGGCCGAATTCAATTGTAGGGCGATGAGCCGGCGTCGGGTCATCCCGGGCATCGTCTGGCCAAGCTGCGCGATGTATTCACGCAGGGGAATACCAGTTTAGGCCACCGCGGGATCGCCGGACAGGAATGCCCGCCGAACGGCTGCCGGCTTGCGCCGCGGTGCGTGCCCACGGAGCGCCCCCCGTTAGGCGCCGCGGAGCCACTCGATACCGACGACTCGGCTGCGCATTTCGGATCTGATGAGGCTCTTACACGGTTACAGTCTCACCAGGCCACCGTACGTTTCCGGTCTACGATCCCGGAAGAACTGCCACACGTTCCGCACCTCACGAATCTTGTCGAGGTCGAGCTCCGCAGTTACCAGCTCGTCCCGATCGCGCGCCGCCTGCGCCACGAACTGACCGCGCGGATCGCAGAAGTAGCTCTGCCCGTAGAACTCACCGATCCGCCATGGGTCCTCGTACCCCACCCGGTTGATCGCCCCGACGAAGAACGCGTTCGCGACCGCGTGCGCGGGCTGCTCGAGCTTCCAGAGATACTCGGACAGTCCCGCCACCGTCGCCGACGGGTTGAACACGATCTCGGCGCCGTTGAGTCCGAGCTCACGGGCGCCCTCGGGGAAATGCCGGTCGTAGCAGATGTACACGCCCACGTCCGCATAACGAGTCTTGAAGACAGGATACCCGAGGTTACCGGGCCGGAAGTAGAACTTCTCCCAGAAGCCCGGCGCGCAGTGCGGGATGTGGTTCTTGCGGTATTTGCCGAGGTAGCGGCCGTCGGCGTCGATGACGGCGGCGGTGTTGTAGTAGATCCCGGTACCATCTTCCTCGTACAGCGGGACGATGATGACCATCTCGTGCTTTTTCGCGATCTCCTGCATGAGATGCGTGGTCGGCCCGTCGGGAATGCCCTCCACGGCGTCGTACCATCGCGTGCTCTGCTCGGCGCAGAAGTACGGACCGGTGAAGATCTCCTGCATGCACAGGATCTGGACGCCCTCGCGCGCGGCCTGCTCGATGAGGCCCATGTGCTTGGCGAGGTTCGCTTCGCGGATGGTCTCGAGCTTCTCGGCCGTGCTGCAGGCGTGGGTGGCCTGAATGAGGCCGCACTTTACGATGCGAGGCATCTGTAGGGACTCGGGAATCGGAACTGACGGGGACGGGGGGGGGCGGGGGATGGCGAAACGGCGCATGTCATTCCGAGCGCAGTGCCGCAGGCGCGGAGGCGAGGAATGACTAAGGCTCGGGCATCACACGCCTGCGCATGAGCAGCAGGTAGAGGACAAAGCTCGACGCGAACGTGATGAACCACGCGTACGCGTACAGATGATCGAATACATTCGGGTCTTTCACGGTGCCGCCGGGCACGGATACCGCCCGGATGAAGCCCGGAACCACCGGGAGGATCGCGAGCACGAGGGCGACGATTGCTCGCGGGTTCACGCCGTTCTTGTACGTGTAACGCCCCTGCTCCCGAAACAGGTCGTTCACGTCGAGCCGCTGGCGTCGGAGCACCCAGTAGTCGGCGATGAGGATACCGCCTAACGCGCCCATCAGGCTCGAGTAACCCAGGAGCCAGGTGAAGATGTACGCCGCGGCATCGGCGTAGAGCTTCCACGGCATCATCAGGATCCCGATCACTGCCGTGATCAGTCCGCCCGTGACGTAGCTGATGCGACGCGGGCTCAGGTTCGAGAAGTCGTTGGACGGCGACACGACGTTCGCCGCCATGTTCGTCGTGAGCTGCGCCGCCAGGACCACGAGCGCCGAGAACACGACGACGCCGGTGCCGCCGATCTTCGTCACGAGGACGACAGGGTCCCACACCGCCTCGCCGAAGATCACGATCGTCGCACTCGTCACCGCCACGCCGATGAACGCGAAGGCGGTCATCGTGGTCGGTAATCCCAGCGCCTGGCCTAACGCCTGGGACCGCTGGGTCTTCGCGTAGCGCGTGAAGTCGGGGATGTTGAGGCTCAGCGTCGCCCAGTAGCCGACGTTCGCCGTCAGCGCCGCGGGGAAGAGTGTCCAGAACGGCGTGTTGCGGTGCTGGAGCTTCACGGATTCGTCGAGGATGCGTCCGAGCCCGCCGCCGCGGTCGATGCCCCACCAGAGGAGCAGCGCCCCGCCACCCAACAACAGCGGCGCCGACCAGCTCTCGAGCGCCTTGATGCCCTCGGTGCCCTTGAGGATGATGATGACCTGAATGCCCCAGAAGATCGCGAAGGCGATGTTGGCCTTGAAGGGAACGGCCGCCCAACCCGGCCACGCGGCAGTAAACAGCGCGTCGAGGGCCAGCCCGCCGATCCAGGTTTGAATGCCGAACCATCCACAGGCGACGATCGCGCGCAGGATCGCCGGCACGTTCGCCCCGCGGACGCCGAAGCTCGCGCGACACAGCACCGGGAACGACACACCGTACTTCGTGCCGGCGTGGGCGTTCAGGATCATTGGAACGAGCACGATCGTGTTGCCTAACAGGATCGTGCTCATCGACTGCCACCAGCTCATGCCCTCCGCCATGAGCCCCGACGCGAGGGTGTAGGTGGTGATGACGACGCTCATCCCGATCCAGAGCGCCGCGATGTTGTAGGTGGACCAGGTGCGGCGGTCCGGCGGTGTTGGCGCCAGATCCGGGTTCCAGAGCGGGCTGGCGCTGATGTCCGATGCGCCGACGGCCGGTGGCGCAAAGGTCGTTGGCTCGACGCCCGTTTGGGTGGTCATTCGGCGCCAGCACCCGCGGCAACCGGGAACTGGGAACCGGGAACCGACGCTCCGCGGAGTTCCTGTTCCCCGTTCCCGGTTCCCTGTTCCCGCTGTTCGCGGCTCCCCGTTCCCGATTCCCTGGGCAGCCACACGCCGCGCCCCTCACGCCCAACAACCCGGTAGTCATCCACGATGACCTCGCCACGAGAGACCGTCGTACGAGCGAATCCCGCCAGCTCCCACCCCTCGTACGGCGACCAGTCCGCGTTCGTCTCCATGGTCTTCGGATCGACCCTGTGCGTGCGCGTCGGGTGAATGATCGCGAGATCCGCATCCGCCCCGATCGCGATCGACCCCTTCCGCGGCGCCAACCCCATGATGCGCGCCGGGTTCGTGCTGAGCTTGAGACACATCTCCTCGATCGACAGCCGCCCGCCTAACACGCCGCGCGTGTAGGTCAGTGGCAGGAGCGTCTCGAGACCCGGCAGTCCCATGGGGATCTTCGTCCAGTCGCCCTCCCACATCGCCTTCTGCTCGCGCGTGAACGTGCACGTGTCCGTCGAGATGACCGAGACCTCACCGTGCTTCAAGCCCGCCCACAGGCGCTCCACGTCCTTCGGCTTCTTGACCTGCGGACAGCAGGCGTAGAGGTGCCCGTCCTCACGGCCGAACACCGAGTCGTCGAGCACGAGGTACTGCGCGCAGGTCTCCGCGATCACCGGCACGCCACGCGACTGAGCGGCGCGGATGATGTCGGCGCCCTCGCCGGTGGACATGTGAACGATGTAGAGCTTCCCACCCGTCGCCTCGCACCACTGCACGACACGCTGGATCGCCTCGGCTTCCACGAAGTTCGGGCGTGTCAATGGATGGAGGCGTGCGCCGTACTGCTGCATCAGCTCCGGCGTGTGGTGCCGCGCGATCAGCTCGTCGAGCACACGGGCGGATTCCGCGTGCACGAGCAGCATCGTGCCGTACTCGCGCATCTTCTCCAGCGTACCGTACAACGCACGGTCGTCGGACTGCCAGCCCTCCGACTCGTAGATCATGAACTCCTTGAAGGTCGTGAAGCCGCGCTTCACCATGCCTTCGATCTGGTCCTTGTGCTCGTTCCAGCGCGTGATGCAGATGTGGAACGTGTAGTCGATGAGTGACTTTCCTTCCGCCTTCTTCATCCAGTTGTCGGCGGCGTCGTCGAGCGAGTCACCGGCGTAGGGGATGGCGAAGTCGATGACGGTCGTGACGCCACCGCGCGCGCCGGCGCGCGTGCCCGTGCGATAATCGTCGGCCGAGACGGTGCCGCAGAACGGGAGCTCGAGG
Organism: Gemmatimonadaceae bacterium; assembly: GCA_036274195.1. GTDB lineage: Bacteria > Gemmatimonadota > Gemmatimonadetes > Gemmatimonadales > Gemmatimonadaceae > JAJKIV01. The sequence continues at coordinate 21,311 of DASUGD010000139.1, forward strand.
TGGACGTGCACGTCGAGGACGCCGGGGATCACGTAGTGACCGGATGCGTCGATGGTCCTGGCTCCGGGCGACTCGAGCGACGCGCCTAACGCGGATATCTTCTCACCCGTGATGCCGACGTCCCCGACGAACGTCCCACCGGGCGTGACGACGGTTCCACCCTTGACGATCGTATCGAGCTTCATAGCAAACCTCACAACAGAACACGGAACAGCCACAGGTTACAGGTTACTGGGAGTGGTTATTGGTTGTTTGAACCCTCGGGATGTCTCTCTTGGGCGAGATTGGCATCCCCAGGGTTCGATTACCTGTAACCAATTCCAGTAACCCATTACCAATCCCAGTAACCAATTCCCAATACCAGTAACCAATTACCAGTGGAGCTGGTCTAGACATTGGCGGCCGATCGATCAGGCGTGGCGTACCCTTCCACGATTTCATACCCGCCCTGGTATTCATCGCCATCTGGCCGACGAATCTGTGATTGCAGCACCATGCGGTCGCGACGAGCACCGCGGAAACCCTCGAGTGATTTCCAACCCTCGGCGGCGTGCTTCTCCAGGAACTGGTCGAATCCAGCGAGCAACTTCTTGATCACGTTGGGCCCCACGGCATGATCCAGCATCGCCGCCGTACACACCTGCACCGTCCCGCAGCCCAACAGGAAGTACGACAGGGCCTGCCCGAAGTCGGAGATCCCCCCGATCCCCGAGAAGGCCTTGTCCGGGAACGCCTGGCACATCCGCGCCATGTTGCATAACGAGAGCGGCAGGATCGCGGGCCCCCCGAGTCCGCCGCTCGACACGAGTCCGTCCACGTTGATCTCGAACTCCAGCGTCTCCGGATCGATGATCGGCAGCGACGGGAACGTGTTCGACGACACGATCGCGTCGGCGCCGCCGCGGAAGCACGCCGCGGCTTCGACCACGATGTCCTGCGTCGCCGGCGTGAGCTTCGTCCACACGGGCACCTTCGCGACTTCCTTCACCGCCTCCGTCACGACCGAGCAGAGGCCTTCATCCTTGCCGATGTTGGACCCCATGTCCTTTCGGTCCATGTGCGGACACGAGAAGTTGAGCTCCACGCCGTCCGCGCCCGCACCCTGACACGCCTCGGCCAGGGTCTGCCAGTTGCGAAGCTCCTTGTCGTTCCCCGACCCCGCCATGATCGACGCGATCAGCACGCGGTTCGGAAACGCTTCTTTGATGCGGCGGATGCGCGGCACCCACCAGTCGAGCGTCTTGTCCGAGATGAGCTCCCAGTTCCACGACGAGTGCAGCGCCGCGCCGGGCCGCTTCTTCATCGAGACGTAGGCGTCGTCAGGCGACGTGCGCATGAACTTCGCCTTCGCGCCCACGACGTTCACGACGGGGTGAAGCCCGATCGTCTTCGTCACGACCCCGCCCCACCCGGCCTCGAACGCCCGCATGATGTTGCTCTCGGACTCCGTCGGCGGAGCGGAGGAGAGCAGGAACGGGTTCTCGAACTTGATGCCCGTAAACGTCGTGGTACGGTCAGCCATACGACCCCCGTCTGAAAGGGACTGAGGGACAGGCCGGGAACCGGGAACGGGGAACCGGGAACCGAGGCTCCTCTCGGAAGCACTGTTCCCGGTTCCCAGTTCCCGGTTCCCAGCAACGCCCCGACATCCCTATGACATCCAGTTAACCCCTGCCTCTCTATTCCACTTGGTCGTCATCTTCTTCGACTGCGTCCAGAACTCGATCGACCCGCGGCCCGTGATGTCGCCGACGCCGAACTTCGATTCGTTCCAGCCACCGAACGAGAACGGCTCGCGCGGAACCGGCACGCCCACGTTCACGCCCACCATCCCCGCGCTCGCGCGATCCATGACGTGACGCGCGACGCCGCCGCTCTCGGTGAACACCGACGCCGCGTTCCCGTAGGGCGACTGGTTCTCCACCGCAATCGCCTCGTCGACCGTCTTCGTCCTGACGATGGCGAGCACCGGGCCGAACACCTCGTCCTGCGCGATCCGCATGTCGGGCGTCACGTGGTCGATGATCGTCGGGCCGATGAAGTAGCCGTTCTCCTTCCCCGGCACGACCACACCGCGCCCGTCCACCAGCACCGTCGCGCCGGCGTCCTCCGCCTCTGTGATGTAGCGCTCGATCCGCTCCTTCGCGGCGAGGGAGATCACAGGGCCCACGTCCCGCCCGGGAACGATGTTGCGCGCGTGCGCCACCATCCGCTCGATGATGTGGTCCACGTTGGACACCGCGACCATGACCGACGCCGCCATGCAGCGCTGGCCCGCACACCCCGACATCGATGCGACGATGTTGCTCGATGCCATCTCGACGTCCGCGTCAGGCATGACGATGAGGTGGTTCTTGGCGCCGCCTAACGCGAGGACACGCTTGAGATTCGCCGTCGCGCGGCGATACACCACCTTCGCGATCTTCGTCGAGCCGACGAAGCTGATCGCCGCGATGCCCGAATGATCGCAGAGCGCCTCGACCGTCTCCCGCCCGCCGTGCACGACCTGGAACACGCCATCGGGCAGCCCCGCCTCGCGCAGCAGCTCGGCGATCCGGCCCGCGCTGAGCGGCACGAGCTCCGACGGCTTGAGGATCATGCAGTTGCCGAGCGCGATCGCGTTAGGGATCGACCAGTTCGGTACCATGTTCGGGAAGTTGAACGGCGTGATCGCCGCCACGACCCCCACGGGATATCGCTCGATGCGACACTCCACGCCGCGACTCACCTCGAGCACCTCGCCCGGCGCGATCTGCGGCAGCGAGCACGCGAACTCGCACAGCTCGGCCGCCTTGAGAATTTCCGCCCGTGCCTCGCTTGCGACTTTCCCGTTCTCCTCGGTGACCAGGGCGGACAGCTCGTCGATGTGCTTCTCGAGCAGCGCCTTGTACTTGTAGAACACCTGCACGCGCTCCTTGATCGGCGTGCGGGACCAGCCGGGAAACGCTCGCTCGGCGCTCGAGACCGCGGCGTCCACGTCGTCGCGCGTGGACATCGGTACGCGCGAGATGATGCTCCCATCGCTCGGGTTGTAGACGTCGATGAACGGGAGATCGCCGGCGACGAAGCTCCCGTCACGGTAATTTCGGACTTCCGGGTATTTCATGCGCTGGGGCCGATGTTGGTTTCTAGCGCCAACTTACGCCGCGCGAGCGCGGCAGGCAAAGGCGAGTCGGCCCCGCACCATCGTGCGACTCACCAAGCGAGCTCCGCACTGCCCCCCGTTGACAGAACGGCTCTGGCGCGCAAGAGTCCGCAGCCGACGAAGGCGCGTTCACCTTGTCATGGCCTGTGAGGAAAGAAAGGAGGGCCTATGAACTCCGGAGCGAATGCTCTCGTGTGCGGGACCGCCGCCATCGTCCTGACACTCTGTGCTTGCAGCCCGCGGGACCGCAGCGCGGCAGACACCACCGCAAGTAAGGTCGGTGCGGTCGTGGATTCCGCCGCGGGTCGTGTCGGCGCGGCCGCAGACACCGCGGCTGCGCGGACGGAAGCTGCTGCAGCAAGCGTCACCAAGCGTGGCGGTTGGACAGACGCCTCCATCCTCGGACTCATCGGCGCGAACAACGCCGGCGAGGTACGCGAGAGCCAGCTCGCGGAAAAAAAGGCAACCAACCCCGCCGTGAAGAAGTTCGCGCAGCAGCTCGTCACCGAGCACCGCGCGCTCGCGCTCGAAATGAGGTCGCTCGCACAAAAACTGTCGGTGACTCCCGATACGGCGGACAGTGATGTCCACAAGGTCATGGACAACGCGCGGGACCAGATCAAGGAGTTGACCGACAAGGCCGTGGGCGCCGACTGGGACAAGAAGTACATCGACAACCAGATCGACGATCACAAGGACATGCTCGACAAGCTTCAGGACGCGGCGAAGAACACGAACAGTGCGGAGTTGCGCGCTGCGATCGAGAAGGCGTCCGGGAAGGTGCAGGAGCACCTGACGAAGGCACAGAACATCAAGGAGAACGACCTGAAGAGCTGACTCTGCGGCCCGTGATCGACGACCTCCGCGAGCAGATCCAGGCGGCACTGGGATCCACCTATTCACTCGACCGCGAGCTCGGCGGTGGAGGAATGGCTCGAGTATTCCTCGCGACCGACCGCGCCCTCGGTCGTCAGGTGGTGCTCAAAGTTCTCCGCCCTGAGGTCGCCGAGTCGATCAGCGTCGAGCGGTTTCGACGCGAGACACAGCTCGCGGCACGACTGCAGCATCCGCACATCGTGCCGCTATTCGGCGGTGGAGAAGCGGCAGGTTTTCTCTACTACACGATGCCGTGGGTGGAGGGCGAGTCGCTGCGCGCCAGGCTGGTCGCCGAGCGGCAGCTCCCGGTGTCCGAGGCACTGCGACTCGCCAGAGAGGCGGCCGAAGCACTCGCCTACGCACATGCACGGGGCGTGGTCCATCGGGATATCAAGCCCGAGAACATCCTGCTGTCCGATGGTCATGCGCTCGTTACGGACTTCGGCATCGCGCGCGCCGTTCGAGCCGACGGCGGTGACCGGCTCACCAGCGTGGGCATCGTGGTCGGCACGCCGGCGTACATGAGCCCCGAGCAGGCGTCCGGCGAGACCGAAGTCGACGGCCGGAGCGACATCTACTCGTTAGGGTGCGTGCTGTACGAGATGCTCGCCGGCGAGGCGCCGTTCGCTGGCCCGTCGATTCAGGCCATCATCGCGCGGCGATTCACCGAGCAGGCGCCGAGCACGCGTGTCATCCGGCCATCGATCCCGGCCGAGATCGATCGCGTCGTGGCCACCGCCATGGCAACGCTCCCGGCCGACCGCTTTGCGACGGCGACGGATTTCGCGCGGGCCCTCGACGACGCCGCCGTCCGAACGGCCAGCGCCGACCTTCCGGTCCCGGCGGCGACCGGGACGGGATCCACCGGCGCGCCACGCCCGAGCCAGCGCCGTCGAACCGTTAGGCTTGCGGCGCTTGCCGGAATCGTCGCCGCGGTCGCCTCCACGGCGTGGGCTATCTCACGCAATCGCGCAGCGCCGAACGGAGCGCCGCCCACCGCGCAACCGTCCGATCGTGAGCGAACGCCGAGCATTGCCGTCTTGTATCTCGAGAACCGGTCGGCCGACACGCTCGACGCGTATTTGGCCGCCGGGCTCACCGACGAGATCACCACGCGCCTCGGTCGCATGGGAGGTTTGCGCGTCAAGAGCCGCGGTGCGGTCGCGCGCCTGCAATCCTCGGGTGTCACTGACCCGTCCGACGCCGCACGAGTGCTCGGCGTTCAGTACGTCGTGCGTGGAGACGTGACGCGTATCGGGAACCGCGTGCACGCCGCCGTGCAACTCGTCAATGCGGCCGACGGCGCGGAGGTCTGGACCGGCGACTACACCACGGCACAGGACAGTCTGCTCTCGGTCGGAGACTCAGTCGTCGAGCACCTGGCGAAGAGCACCGGCGGCACATTGGCCTCGGGCGATCGCGGCGCGCGGATTCAACTGGCAGCCGTGAACCCCGCAGCACACGACCGCTTCCTGCGCGGCAGCTTCCATCTCGCCAAGCGAAACCCGGTGAGCGTGGCGCAGGCGATCGACGAGTTCGAGGAGGCACACCGGCTCGACCCTACGATGACGAGCGCCCTCGCGCGTGAGGGCTACGCGTACGCGGTGTTCGCCGACTGGGGCTGGCCACACCCGCGACGCCTGACGAATGAGCAGCTCGTTCAGCGCGGGCTGGCCGCCGCGGACCAGGCCGTGCGTCAGGACTCGGCGAGCGCGGAAGCGTGGCTGGCGCGCGCTCACCTGCTCTTCCTGCGACACCCGCACACGCTCGACGGCGTGGTGGCGGCGTTTCAGCGCGCGGTCACCCTCGACTCGATGAACGCGGAGGCACAATACCAGTACGGCCAGGCGCTCATGGCGTCGGGGAACGCGGCGGGCGCGGTCGCTCGCTACAGGCGGGCCATCGCGCTCGAGCCCGACTGGGCCTCGCCACTCATGTCGCTCGGCGCTCTCGTGGGGCGCTCGGGCGACTTCGAGGCCGGCCTCAGATGGCTCGACAGCGCGGTCGCCGTGGACCCATCGTCATCGTACTCGTATGCAGCGAGGTCCACGACTCGCGCGGTCGCGGGCCGAGTGGCCGACGCGCTGAAGGATGCGCAGAGCGCCGTGCGCGTCGCCGCGGGATACCACGTGCCGCCGTACGCGGCGATGGCGATTGCGTTGGCGTTAGGCGGCGATTCGACCGCCGCGCGGCGCTGGGCCGACAGTGCGTTCCACGCGGTGCCCGACACGGCGCGACTGTCCGTCACCGATGCTTTCTATGTCGCGGCGGCACTCGTGCGAACGGGCCAGGTCGAACGCGGCCTGGACGCCCTGGAGCGTACGAACCAGGAGAACGCGTGGCTCTGGTTCTACATGACGTCGCCGCTGTTCGACTCGGTGCGGCAACACGAGCGCTTCGTGCGGATCAGCGATCGCGCGAAGCCGCCGGGTGCGTAGAGAAACTCTCGCACGCGGCTGCCTGGGGTTCAGACCCCGATATCCTCGTTCCACAGCTCCGGCCGCGCCGCGATGAACTCCCGCATGAGCTGCACGCACTCGGGATCATCGACGATCGTGAGCTCGACGCCACGCGAGCGGACGTACTCCTCCGGCCCCTGAAACGTCCGGTTCTCGCCGATCACGATGCGCGGTATACCATAGAGAAGTGCCGTGCCGCTGCACATGTCGCACGGGGACAGCGTCGAGTAGAGCGTGGACCGACGATACTCCGCGGCCTTGAGCCGCCCGGCGTTTTCGATGCAGTCCATCTCCGCGTGCAGGATCGCGCTTCCCTGCTGGACGCGGCGGTTGTGTCCGCGGCCCACGATCCGTCCGTCGATGACCAGCACCGACCCGATCGGGATCCCGCCTTCGGCCAACCCCTGCCGCGCCTCGTCGATCGCCGCCCTGAGGAACGTGTCCATGGTACCTTGATGCCTTTGTCGAGTCGTCCGGTATTTGCGATGCTGTTGCCGTATGCGTCGGGCTCTTTTGCGCGACGAAGAGAGGAGAGATGACCAGGTGACGACCATGACCGCCGAGCGCCATGCGGCTGACGAGCGTCCAACGGGCGGCGCGCTTGCCGCCCTTTCGCTCGCGGCGCTCGGCGTCGTCTACGGGGACATCGGCACGAGCCCCATCTACGCGCTCCGTGAATCTCTCCACGGAAAGCATGGCTTGCCGCCGTCGCCCGAGAACGTCCTGGGCCTCCTCTCACTGATCGTCTGGTCGCTCATCCTCGTCATCTCCGTCAAGTACCTCGCATTCGTGATGCGCGCGGACAACTGCGGCGAAGGAGGAATGATCGCGCTGACGGCACTCGTCTCGCCACCAGCAGAGCGTCCCGCCGGCCGCCGCGCGATCCTCGTGCTCATCGGCTTGTTCGGGGCATCGCTGCTCTACGGCGACGGGATGATCACCCCGGCCATCTCTGTCCTCAGCGCGGTGGAAGGTCTCGAGGTGGCAACGCCGATGTTTCGGCCGTACATCATCCCGATCACGATCGCCATCCTCATCCTGCTGTTCGCCGTTCAGAGCCGCGGGACGGCGCGGATCGGCTCGATCTTCGGTCCCGTGATGCTGCTCTGGTTCCTCGTGCTGGCGGTGCTGGGGCTCACGAATCTCTTCGCGCATCCGGCCGTGCTCAGCGCCGTGAACCCGATGCATGGCGTGCGTTTCTTCACGCGCAACGGCGTGGCCGGCTTTCTCGTGCTCGGCTCGGTCTTTCTCGCGGTCACCGGTGGCGAGGCGTTATACGCCGACATGGGTCACTTCGGAAAACGGCCCATCCGATACGCGTGGTTCGCGATCGTGCTGCCCGCGCTTCTCCTCAATTACTTCGGGCAGGGAGCGCTCGTGATCGCCGACCCGGGCGCCGCGGAGCACCCGTTCTTCCAGCTCGCGCCGGGCTGGGCGACGATCCCGCTGGTAGTGCTGACGACGCTGGCAACCGTGATCGCATCGCAAGCGGTGATCTCGGGTGCGTTCTCACTCACCAGTCAGGCAGTGCAGCTCGGGTACCTGCCGCGGGTGGACATCGAGCATACGTCGTCCACGCAGATCGGCCAGATCTACATCCCGGGATTGAACGCGCTGCTGGTCGTCGCCTGTGTTGGGCTCGTGTTAGGCTTCCGTTCCTCGAGCAATCTGGCGGCGGCATACGGCGTGGCCGTCACGACGGACATGGTGTTCACGACGATCCTGCTCGCCGTCGTGGCCCGGACGCATTGGAAGTGGAGCATTCCCGCGGTCGCGGCGATGGCCATCGGGTTTCTCGTGTTCGACCTCGGCTTCTGGACGGCGGGCCTGACGAAGATTCCGAGTGGCGGCTGGTTCCCGCTCGTCATCGCCGCGTTCGTGTTCACGGTCATGACGACGTGGAAGCGTGGTCGGAGGATCCTGGCGGACCGCCTGAACGAGTCGGCGCTGCCGATCACCGAGTTGACCGAGTGGATCAAGACGGCGGCGCCGACGCGCGTGAGGGGGACGGCCGTCTACCTGACGCGCGACCCGACGCTGGTGCCCCACTCGCTGATCCTGAACCTCAAACACAACAAGGTGCTGCACGAGCGCATCGTGTTCCTCGGCATGTTCACCGAGGCGCAGGCTTACGTGCCGGAGGCGGAACGCGTGCAGATCGAGACGTTGGCGCCTAACGTCTTCCGGGTGACCGCCCACCACGGGTTCGCCGAGGACCCGCAGGTCCCGGGAGTGATCGAGCGCTGCCGGCGCCTGGGACTGGACATCGATCTCGACGAGACGACGTTCTTCGTCGGGCGTGAGACGCTGTTGGCGACGGACCGGCCTGGGATGGCGATCTGGCGGGAACGATTGTTCGCGCGCATGGCACGCAACGCCCGTCGAGCAACGCGATTCTTCAAGATTCCACCGAACCGCGTCGTGGAGATCGGCGCGGAAATCGAGCTCTGATCCGCCAAATCGTGACGCATCCGAACCGTCGTCGTGGTGCGGGACCCGAGAGGGCTGGCCGCAGCTATTGTGTACCGGCCACGTTGGCACGCCTGCCGTTAGGCGCCACGGCACTCGAGTTACCGTTCAGGTATCGATCGAACCAGTAGAGCTGCCAGTTCAGGCTTTCCACGAGGTGCTTCGGCTCGCCCGTCCTCGTCAGGTTGTGATTCTCTCGCGGGAAGAACACGATCTCCGCCGTCTTCCCGAAGTGCCTGAGCGCGCGGAACCATTGCTCGCCCTGCTCGATCGGCACCCGATAGTCGTTGTCCGAGTGCAGAACAAGGATCGGCGTCGTCACGTTCTTCACGTACTTGAGCGGCGAGCGGTCCCAGAACAGATCCATCTTCTCGAAGATGTCGCCGCCGACATCGCCCTTGTGACCGTACGCGCCGTCACGGGTGCCGTCGTCGCTGATGAAGTTCGAGATCGAGCGCAGCGTCACCGCCGCCTTGAACATACCGGTGTGACCGACGATCCAGTTCGTCATGTAGCCGCCGTAACTGCCGCCCGTCACACCGAGGCGCGTCGTGTCCACCCACGGGTTCGCGGCGATGGCAGCGTGGACGCCATTCATGATGTCCGTGTAGTCGTTCCCACCCCACTGCAGTTCGATCCCGCGCTGGAACTTCCGGCCGTACCCGGTCGAGCCGCGCGGGTTGGTGAAGAACACCGCATAGCCCTTCGCGGCGTACACCTGGAATTCGTGGAACCAGTCGACCCCGTACTGGCCGGCCGGCCCGCCGTGGATGCTCAGGATCATCGGGTACGACTTGCCGGCGGTCCAGCCTAACGGCTTGACGAAGAACCCGTCGATGTCCCAGCCCTCGGCCCCTTTGAACGTCATGCGCTGCACCGCCGCGAGGTCGAGCGTCTTCCAGAGCGCCCCGTTCGCGTCCGTCAGCTTCCGCTCGCCACTCCCGTCCAGCGCCGACGCGTACACGTCATCGAGATGCTGGAAGTCGTTGGCGAGGTAGACCATGGTGCCTAACGTCGGGCTCACGCTCGACGCCCGCACGCCGCGCGGGCCGTGCGTCGCCTGCGTGACCGCGCCCGTGGCTACGTCCACGCGAAACACGTGCAGCTCGCCCTTGACTCCCGTATCGAAGTAGATCGCCTTGCCACGCTCGGCCCACTGCAGGTTCCCGGGAATGAGGTCGAGCGACTTCGCCGCGAGGCGCGGCGTGCCACCGCCGGCGCTCGACGTGATGTAGAGCTGCTGCGGCGCGTCCTCGTCCTCGGCACTCACGAAGGCGATCGACTTGCCATCAGGAGACCAGATCGGCGACGAATCACGTTCATCGCTCGTGGAAATCTTCGTCAGGCTCCCGCCGGCAGACGGAACGACCCAGATGTCGTCATTGTGCCCGCCGTCGAATTCCCGGCCCGTGCGATCGGAGACGAACGCGATGCGCGAGCCGTCCGGTGACCACTGGGGATCCGTGTCGTTCCAGGCGTCGCCGCTTGTGATCTGACGGGTCGAGCCGGACGCGGCGTCGATGACCCACAGGTGCGAGCGCCTGTCGTCGTACCACCCGGTGTCGTTGAACTTGTAGCTCAGGCTCTTGTAATGCCGAACGTCGCTTCGGTCCGGACCGGTGTCGAGCGTATCGCTTGGCCCCGTTCGCACGAGGCAGACGAATTGCGCGGCGTTAGGCGACCACGCGCAGCCCGACACGCCGTTCGGGATGTTGGAGATCCGACGAGGCGCCCCGCCTGCGGCCGGAACCGTCCACAGCTGCGCGCGACTCGGCGTAGACTGCTGCGTGCCGGTCTTGCCCGTGGAGTCCTCGAGCACTCGGCCAGACGTAAACGCGATCGTCTTTCCGTCGGGCGACCATCGCGGAGCACTCGCCGACCAGCCTTCGTCGAGCAGCTGGCGCGGCGGCGAGCGCCCGTCGGTCGCGACGACCCAGACCGACGGGATGCGGCGGTTCTTCGCCTTGTCGACCCGCGACGACACGTACGCCACCTGGCTGCCATCCGGCGACAACCGCGGATCGGCGACGAAGACGAAGTTGAAGTAGTCCTCGGCCGTAATGCCGCGGTGCGGCAACGTTGCTTGCGCCTGGACGTCGACCGCCAGGCAGAATACCAGAGGGAGAGCGAGTCTGCGCATTTGGGGGATGAGGGATGAGGGATGAGGGTAAGATGCGAAAACCCTCGGGATGCCGCTCTGCATGAGCCAAGCATCCCGAGGGTTTCCCTCATCCCTCATCCCTCACCCCTCATCCCCGTCGTCCCTCATCCCACATCCCTCAGTCCGTCGTGAAATTCGACTCGGGCGTCTCCGCACGTTCCGCATCGCCAGGTCGTGGTCGTCACACCCGTGACGGGATGGGACCTGGTGTGGCTGTAGATGGTCGCGCCGACGCAGCCGCACCCAACCACCTTGTTGGGTTCGGGCGGAAACGAGAACGACGAGGTATCGGCCGACGGATCGAATGACATCATGAAACCCACGACTCGGGACCCTGCTCGGTCACACCTTGAGACTTGAAGGGTCGTTTTAAGCGGTCGAACCCCCTAATTCCGCTCGATCGAGGGCCCTTGACCCGCGAACCTGATTTGACCCGGAATCGAGGTCGGCGTTCCGACTGCCGAGCTCGTACTGCCTTAAGCGGTAGGTAAGCGCGCGCGGCGATCTTCCCTTCCGTGAGCGACCTACTGGACCTCCGCACCGTCTACGACGCCTGGCACGCCGGCCCTTGCGCCGAAGTGCGAGTGGGCGAGCACGTCACCCGCTACGTTCGGCGGGGAAGCGGGCCCAGCGTCCTGCTGCTCGGCGCGGAACCCGAACGGAGCCCCATCTGGAGATCGCTCGTCGAGCGGCTTGGTTCGAGCCACCGACTCACGATCCCACAGGCTCCGGCGGACCACATCGATGCCGGCGAATGGCTGCGCGGGTTCATCGAGGGGCTGGGGATGTCGGCATTCGCCCTCGTCGCGAGCGCCGAGTTCCGCTCCGTGGCGTTGGACCTCGCCACGACCGACGACTTCACGGTACGCAAGCTCGTACTTCTACCGGGCCAGGGCTCCCCCGTTGGAGAGTCGTCCTCGCGAGTGTTGTGGGTCCTTCCTGAATGGTCGCCGTCTGATGTACTCGCCCAGGTAGAAACCTTCCTCTCGACCGAGGAATAGGGACAAGTAGCCGTCCGTTTGCGCTGCGCTTGAGGAAGCTTCGTCCGCCGTCTATTGTAGGCGACGGTTCGTCCCCCCCACCAAGCCGCAGCCCTCCGGATGACGACGTCCGCTCCGCCTGCACCGATCCTTACGGATCACAATCCGGTCGCCGATCTACCGGTCCACCTGACGCGGTTCATCGGTCGCGGCCACGAGCTCGGCGAGCTGTCGAGGCTCATCGGGACAACTCGTCTCCTCACGCTGACTGGCGCCGGCGGAAGCGGCAAGACGCGCCTCGCTCGCGAGGTTGCGGCGGCAGAAGCCGGCCGGTACTCGCGGATTGCCTGGGTCGACCTCGCACCCGTCGCCGATCCGGCGATCATCGCGCGCGAGGTCGCCACGACGCTCCACATTCCGGATCGGGGCGGACGACCGGCCGAGGCACTTGTTGCGACGATAGGCGACAGCCCGATGCTCCTCGTGCTCGACAACTGCGAGCACCTCGTGGACGCCGCCGCGGAGCTTGCCGAGCAGCTCCTTCGAGCGTGCCCTCGACTCAGCATTCTGGCAACGAGCCGCGAGGCGCTGGGCATTCCGAGCGAAACCGCGTGGCTCGTCCCTCCGCTCGGAAGCAGCGAAGCCATTCAGCTGTTCGTGGAGCGCGCGCAAGCGTCCATCGCGTCGTTCGAGCTTACCGACTCGAACGCGACCGCGGTTCGAGACATCTGCCGCCGACTCGATGGGATTCCCCTGGCGATCGAACTCGCGGCCGCACGTGTTCGGGTGCTCTCTCCGGAGCAGATCGCGGCGAGGCTCGACGACGCGTTTCGATTACTCACCAGCGGCAGTCGCACGGCACTACCGCGACAGCGGACGCTTCGCGGCACGATGGACTGGAGCTATGAGCTCCTCGACAATCGAGAGCAGGCGCTCCTCTGCCGACTTGCGGTGTTTGCCGGAAGCTTCTCGCTGGAGGCGGCAGAAGCGGTTTGCGTCGGTGATCCGCTCGAGGCGGAGGACATCCTCGACGGAGTGGCGGCTCTGGTCGACAAGTCGCTCGTCGTCATGGAGGCCGGGGACGGCGTCGCTCGCTACCATCTGCTCGAGACGGTGCGCCAGTACGGGATGGAAAGGCTCGCCGAGCATGGTGGGGCGGATCGATATCGCGAGCTGCATGCCCGCCACTATCTCGAATTCGCCGAGCGATTCGCTCCCTTGCTGATTGGCGGGGAGCATGAGCCGGGGCTGCTCTCGCGCATTGCCGTCGAACACGACAACCTGCGGGACGCGTCGGTCTGGGCGGCGAGTGATCCGTCGCGAGCGGAAGAGGCGCTTCGCTTCGCGGACGCGTTGTTCTGGTACTGGTACGGAACGGGCTATTGGTACGGCGCCGGGCAGTTCACACAGGCGCGGGAGCAGATCGCCCGGGCGCTGGAAAGCGCACCGGATGCGGATCCGCTGCTCAGGGCACGGGCTCTTGCCGCCGACGGATTGAGCGCGCTCGCGCAGGGCGACTACGAGGACTCGCGTGACTCGTTCTCTCAGAGCCTATCGCTCTTTCGTGCCCACGGCGACACGGGTTCGATCGCCTTCGTGCTGTCGAAGCTGGGAGCGTCGCACATCATGCTCGGGAACACGGAGGTCGCCGGGCAGCTGCTCGACGAGTCCTACGAGCTGGCGAAGCCGTTGCCGCTCTCGGTCCTCCACTCGTTCATCCGGTTTTGGCGTGGATGGGCAGCGATCGTGCGCGGCGAGCTTCAGTTGGCGCGCGAGATGTTCGAGGACGGCGTGCGGTTCGGGCGCCAGATCAGCCATCGCACGTCCTTCGCGCACTCGTGCGCGATGCTCGGGAAGGTGCTGTGCAGGTTGGGCGAGTATGACGAAGCCTATGCGCGCCTGAGCGATGGGCTTCGCGTGCACTTGGAGATCGGCGACGCGTGGGGGATCGCGCTCGATCTCGAGGGATTGGCCGGACTCGTGATCGCCCGCGAGCGCTACGCCGATGGCGTGCGGCTCATGGGTGCGGTGGACGCGCTGCGGGAGCGAGTAGCCATCGCGCTGCCGGCGTCGGACCGCAGCGAGCGAGAGCGGCTCGTGGCGATCGCGCGCAACCAGCTCGGTGGCTACTACGAGCGGATGTATGACGAAGGCCGCAGCATGTCGATGGATGAGGTCACCCAGATCGCGAGCGAAGCGGGCGGGCTGCAAACCGCGGAATACCGCGTGCCGGTGCTGGAAGACGCGACCGGTGTGACCCCGCCGCTCGCGCCCGCCGCCACTGACACGCTGCGCGTCCTCGCGTTAGGCCCGCTCCAGGTCTTCGTCGGGGGCGAAGCGATCGACACGACCGTCTGGGGCTCGGCCCGGCCGCGCGAGCTGCTCGTGTATCTGCTCATGCATCCGGATGGACGGACAAAAGAACAGGTAGGACTGGCGTTCTGGCCGGAGGCTTCGCAGGCGCAATTGCGGAACAGCTTTCACGTGACCCTGCATCGTCTGCGGAAAGCGTTGCGGAATCCGGATTGGATCGTGCTGTCGAACGACCGCTATCGAGTGGATCCCGAGCTCGTCGCGGAGTTCGACGTGGCTGAGTTCGAGCGCGCGATCACCGCGGCACGCCGAGCGGTGAAGCGGCGGGAAGACGGCGCAGTAGCGGCGCTCGAGCGCGCGCTCACGCTGTTCCGCGGAGATTTTCTGGATGGCGAGCCGGCGGGCGACTGGCATCTCGAGCATCGCGACCGCCTGCAGCGCCTGTTCGTTGACGCGTTAATGGAGCTGGGCGACCGGCACGCGGACGAGGGGCGTAACGCCAAGGCGGCGGACGCCTACCGCCGACTTCTCGCGCGCGACGACTTGAACGAGGACGCTACGCGGGCGCTGATGCGCTGCTACGTGAAGGCCGGCGAGCGCGCGCAGGCGCTGAGGCTCTACCAGCGGTTCAGCGAGAAGCTGAAAAAGGAGCTGGATGCGGAGCCAGAGGAAGAGACGCAGGAGTTGTTGGACGAGATCAAAGGGGGCTGATTACACGGGAAACGGGAAACTGCCGGGAAACGGGAAACGGGAAACTGCCGGGAAACGGGAAACTGCCGGGAAACGGGAAACGGGAAACGCATAAACGGCGGGAACCCTCGGGAGGCTCTTCTCACCCAGAAGAAGCATCCCGAGGGTCTCCGTTTCCCGTTTCCCGTTTCCCGTTTCCCGTTTCCCGTTTCCCGTTTCCCGTTTCCCGTTTCCCGCTTCCCGTTTCCCGTTTCCCGTTTCCCGTTTCCCGGGCGTTCCCGGTCGTTAGGCAGCCTCGTTCCGCAACACCGCCCCAACGCGCGACCGGTTCCCGACACCGAGCTTCGCCAGGACGCGCTCGACGTGGTTACGGGCGGTGAAATAGCTGACGCCCAGCTTGTCCGCGACCTCGTTGTTCGACAGCCCGCTCGCCACCAGCCGCGCGACCTCGATCTCGCGCGCGCTCAGACCGTAGCGGCTGCGCAGCTCAATGTCGGTCAGCGGATTCACCAGCTCGAACGCCGCGGTCACGAGCACGCCGGCTTCGCCACCGGGCATCCAGCCCGACGTGAGCATCCCGCGCAGCCGATAGAGCCGGCCATGGGCTCGCACCTCGCGGTTCGCTTCAGTCATCCGCTGACCGTCAGCCTTCGTCTCCCCGATGGATCGCTGGGCCGCCGCTGCCATCGTCCACGCCAGGCGCTGCGCTTCGGTACGCACATGCGCGCCAGGACCGCTCGAGCCCGGCGTTCCAAACAGTTCCGCGGCGCGCGGATTCGCGTGAACGAGCGCGCCGGCACCGTCGTACATGAGCACTGCTTCCGGTAAGGCGTCGAGCAACGCGGTAAGCTCGGCCCGCCGAGCCGCGAGACGACGCCACTCCGACACGCCGGCCTTGAAGGGCGGAACGAGCACGCGGGCCATTGCGGCTCGCCGCGCATCCCCAGTGCCGGCGATGTCGGCGCCTTCAGGTGTTGAGTATCTATCGAGCACCCGCTCGATTGCGTCCCAGACCGTCTCCCCTGCCATCACGGTTGGCATATGGAATTCGGTTCCGGTGACCTCGGACATGGCGCCAAAGGCTGCGTCCAGCCAGTCGCCCGCACTCGAGTAATCGAAGGGAGAAAGGAGGGTGTGGAGGGCGCGTTCGAGCGACGCGAGTGACTGCGCCGCACCGAGCGTCTCGTAGCGGGTGGGAGCCGTGGACGGGTAGTTCTGGTACACGTCATCGCGAGTCGCCAGCACGAAGCCTCCGTTGTGTCAGGGTCGCCGAGACCGCCCCGGCAACGCGCAGCAAACTGTGAGGCGGCTCTTACCTCGCGCTTATCGGCACCGCCAACGGGGCTTACAGGCGCTTACGAAAGCGCAACGTCGTGCACCGTAAGGGGTCAGAGTCCTTATTCAGCATTCGAACGCGCTGCGTTC
>DASUGD010000140.1:0-2550 GCA_036274195.1 Gemmatimonadaceae bacterium
TGCTCGAGCCGCCCACGAGCCAGTTGATCCCGAGCTTGGGCGAAACGCGCGAGAAGTCGCGGCGATCCGACCGCACCGGTGGCGAAGGCAGGAAGCTCCTGTAGTTGTATGCGACGGCGTCATAGCGGGCACCCAGCAGCAGCGTTAGGCGCTGGCCGATGCTGAGCTCGTCCTGGAAGAACACGCCGAAGTTGTTCGCGCCCTCACCCTTGTTGTCGGTCAGCGTCGTCCCGCGGCCTCCGGTCGGTGAGAGCGTGTAGAACAGGATTGCCCCGTCCTGATACGCCTCGTCGATGCCTAACGTGACCACCGATCGGGTGCCGCTCGTCGACAGCGCCTTGCGCGCGACCACGTTGCCGCCGACGTGGTAGCGCGTGAAATCGCGGAACGTGTTGCGCTCGGAGCGCTGCAGGTACTTCGGGTTCACGTAGAGCATCGACGACAGCGAGAACGTGGAGCTCACATCGTGATCGACGCTCACGCCGAGGCGTCCGACGCGATTGTACCGTCGTTCGTCGCGCTGCAGATACGTGGGGTTGGCCTGATTGGGATCCTCGTCCACCTGCGCCTGCGTGAGCGGCCCCGGCACGTGCATGAGGTTGTTCGCGGCCGTGAAGTAGAGACCGAGCCGCGTGCTCTCGCCCACGCGTCCACTCGCGCCGCCGTTCACCAGCGCTCGGCGCGCATCGGAGTGGTCACGCCAGCCGTCGAACGAAGTGTTCGTGAAGTTCGCCCACAGGACGCCGCGCTCTCCGAGCGGTGCGGCCGTGCGCACTGCATAACGCGCGAGGCCGAACCCGCCGAAGATGGGCTGTGCCTCGACGGTCGGTTTCGTCGTGCTGGGCATGGTGATGACGTTTACGACACCGCCCGCGGCGTTCCCCCACAGCGCCGACGCGTTCGAGCGGATCACCTCGACCTCTTCGGCCGCGCCCAGGTCGAGCTGGTCCAACGCCGTGCGGCCATCGGGCTCCGTTTCGGGGAAGCCGTCCAGGAGAACGCGTATGCCGCGCGACGTGCCGGAGTTCGACCGGTCGCCCGCGCCGCGCGCGCCGTAGCCGCGGATCATGAGTCGAATGTCGCTCGTGCCGTAGCGCGACTGCGCGATGACTCCCGGAACGCGGTTGAGTGCGTCGTCGATGCCGAATCCGCTGACGGATCGGAGCTCTGGAGTCTCGATCTTCGTGACCGCGAGTGGCGTCGTGAGGATTCGCGAAGCCGAGCGAGTGGCGGAGACGGTGACGCTGGGGAGCGACTGCACCGAGTCTCGTGGTTCGGGGCGCTGGGCGAGCAGCGGAGCCGTCAGGGCTGTCGGGAGCAGAAAAAAGGGCAGGATTGGACGCATGGACGGACGCTACCTGCACACCCAACAGCTCGGGAGGAAAAAAGTGCAAGGCAAACGTTAAGGGAAGCTTTCGTCGCCGTCTCGCTGTTCGGCCGCTGCGACAGTCAGCGTTCGTCATCCTGAGCCGTCACGGTCAGTTGTCATCCCGAGCCGGCACGCTGAGTTGTCATCCTGAGCCAGCAGCCTCAGTTGTCATCCTGAGCCGGCAGGCGAAGGATCCTCATCGTCCCGATCGAGGGCCCCTCGCTCGGGACGATCCAGCCGGGAAGCATCCAAAACGACCCCTGGGTTCTGGATGCCTGTTGCCATCCTGAAAGGCGTCAGCCGAAGGATCTTCATCGTCCCGATAGAGAGCTCTCTGCCGGGAGGATGAGGATCCTTCGCTGCGCGCTCAGGATGACAAAGAAGCTCAGGATGACAACCGAGGGTCGCTCAGGATGACAAGTCGGCGTTAGGCAGTATCCGGTCATTTCCGCGATCATCCGTCCAATCGCTGGTCTCTTGGAATGTCCCCCGGCACCCGAGTTGGACCTGCTAGTTTGAAGGAATGACGACGCCAGACACCAGAGCGCATCCGCCAAGCAAGTCTTCCACCCCGCCCGCCCACCACGCCCCCGACGGCTCGTTCCAAAACCCCTGGCCCGACAGCGAGCCCCGCGGCCTCCGCGACATACTCCGATGGAACCGCGAGCGCCGCGCACAGACGCTCCCCCCAACGCCGCCTCGCGGTTCCTTGCCCACGGCACGACCCGAGATCGCGCATCCACGCGCGAGCGCCACCGACCACACCGCGACCTGGATCGGCCACTCGACCGTGCTCCTGCAGTTCGGAGAGCTCAACATCATTACCGACCCGGTGTTCAGCCAGCGCGCGTTTCCGGTCCAGTGGGCCGGACCACGACGCATCATGGATCCCGCCGTCGCGATCGATGCGCTTCCGCCGCTCGACGTTGTCCTGCTCTCGCACATCCACTACGACCATCTCGACAAGTCAGCCGTTAGGCAGATCGCGCGAGCGCATCCGCGCGCGACGTGGGTCGTGCCCCTCGGCGTCGGCGCATACATCCGCGACTGGGGCGCGCGCGAGATCGTGGAGCTCGACTGGTGGCAGGAGCGAACCGTCGGTGCGCTGAAGATCACCGCCACGCCCGCCCGACACTTCAGCGCCCGCCGACTCGGCGATCGCAACAAGACACTGTGGTGCG
>DASUGD010000141.1:0-15376 GCA_036274195.1 Gemmatimonadaceae bacterium
AGGATGCTCGCTGCAGCCGCGCACGCGATGAGCAGCGCTGCCACGGCGACGTACGTCACCGTGTCGGTCGCAGCGACGTCGTACAGAATGCCCCGCACGAACCGCGACAGCGCGTACGCTGCCCAGAGCCCGACCGCAATGCCGAATCCCGCCAGACCGACCCCGTGCCGGACAACCCCGCCAAGGATGCGCGACGGCGTCGCGCCTAACGCCAGCCGCACACCGATCTCGCGCGTCCGCTGTGTCACGCCGTACGCCACCAGACCGTAGACGCCCACCACCGCGAGGACCAGCGCTGCCGAAGCGAACAGGCCGAAGATCAGCGCCGTGAACCGCGGCGCGGCGGCGATCTGCGACACGAGACGTGCGAGCGGCTGCTCGTTCGCAACGGGCAACAGCGGGTCAATCGCGTGGATCTCGCGGCGAACCACCGGCGCCAGGTCCATCGGATCTCCCGTCCCACGCACGAGCAACCACATCGTGTCCCACGACACCTGCTGGAACGAGAGGTACATCATGGGCTCCGGTTCCTGCTGCAGCACTTGATCGCGGATGTCGCCGACGACGCCGATCACCGTCCAAGTCGGGGGCCCGCCGACCTCGATCTGCTGACCCACGGGATCCACTCCGGGCCAGATCCGGTGAGCCATCGTCTCCGTGATCACCACCACCCGCGGCGCCTGCTCGCCGTCGGTCTCGGCGATCAGTCGACCCTTCTCGAGTGGGACGCCGAGGGCGGCGAAGTAGCCTGGCGTTACCGACCTCCAGTTCGCCGAGAGGTACTCGCCCGGGCTCGCGGGTTGGCGACCGACCACCGTGAAGGGGATCGCCGTGCTTCCGCCGCTGAACGGCGCGATGTTCGTGAAGCCAACCGCACGGATGCCCGGCGTGGCCGCGAGCCGCCGCGCCGCCTCGGCATAGAACGCCGCGCGCTTGGCGCGTTCGCGGTAGCGCTCGTTGTCGACCGTCAGCGATGCGGTGAATACGCCTTCGGTACGGAACCCATAGTCGACTCCCATCAGCCGCTCGAAGCTCTTCCCCACGAGCCCGGCGCCGACGAGCAGGACGAGCGCCATCGCAACCGAAATGACGATCAGGATGTTGCGCAGGCGGCCCGCGGCCGCGACGCGCCCGCCGCTCCGCAACACGTCGTTGAGGTTCGCGCGTGATGCCTGGAGCGCGGGCGCGATGCCGAACAGGATTCCGGTAACGACCGAGGCCATGACGCCGAACGCGACGACCCGCCAATCGACTGCGAGCTCGTCGAGCCGCGGGATCGCCGTGGCGCCGACATCCCGCAACGCCGGAACGATCGTGACGGTCAGGGCGACGCCTAACGCCGCTCCGATCGCTGCCAGCACGAGGCTCTCGGTCAGCAGTTGTCGCACGAGCCGGCCACGCCCGGCACCTAACGCCGCGCGAACGCTCATCTCCCGCTGCCGAGCCGTGGCGCGCGCCAGCAGCAGGTTGGCGACGTTCACGCACCCCATCGCCAGGAGCAGGCCGACGGCGACGAGCAGTACCCGCACGCGCGTGCGGAGCTCGTCCCCGATGAGCCAGCCCTGGAGCGTGGTCACGTTCGCGCCCCACTCGCGGTTCGTCTCGGGATACTGGCGCGCCAGATCGCGCGCGATCGACCGCATCTCGTCGAGCGCACGGGCGATCGTGACGTTAGGCGCCAGGCGGCCAAGGACGCCGAGCCGGCGGTCGCCGCGCGGCGTCTCACCGCGCGACAGGGTCGCCGACGGCGCGAGTGGCTCCCAGAGCGCCGGGTTGCCGGGGAAGCCGAACTCCGGCGGCATCACGCCGATGACCTCGTACGACGTCCCACTCAGGTTCAGCGTGCGGCCCACGACCCGTGGGTCGGCGCCGAAGCGCGTCCGCCACAACGCGTTCGAGAGCACGACGACGCGCGCCGGCGCGCCTGGCGTCGCCTCCTCCTCGCCGAACACACGCCCCATGAGCGGCCGCACGCCGAGCAGTGGGAACAACGACGGCGTCGCGGCTATCGCGCCGAGCTCCTCGGGGTCGCCGTCGCCGAGGAGGCTCAAGTTCTCCGCGGTGAAAGCGGCAAGCTCGCTCAGCCCCCGCACGCGCTCACGCCAGTCGAGGTAATCCGGCTCCGAGATGGCGAACGTCTCGGTAGCAGGGTTCGTCGCGTAGAGGCGAACGATCCGGTCGGGCTCGTGATACGGAAACGGGCGGAGCAACACGGCGTTCGCGACGCTGAAGATCGTGGTGGACGCCCCGATCCCCATGGCGAGCGTGAGGAGCGCAACGGCGGTGAAGCCAGGGCTCGCGCGAAGTCCCCGCACGGCGTATCGAAGGTCGTGACGCAATTCGGCGAGCCATTCGGCGCGGCGCATGTCCTCGTTCCTCCTCCTGCCGATGTCACGGCAGGCTTCCGTGATGCGGTCAAGGTCACCGAAACGCGTCAGGGCCGCGGCGCGGGCGTCGTGCGGGGACATTCCCTGCTCGACGAGCTCGAGGACGCGCATCTCGAGATGAAAGGCGAGCTCGGAGTCCACCTCCCGCTCTACCGGAACGCTCCAGAACCGCCACCGCAGCTCGCGCCGGAACCGGCCTAACGTCGCCACGTCAGTGCTCTTCGAACAGCACTTTCGAGACGGCAGTGGTGAAGTGGGTCCACTGCGCGAGCTCCAGCTTGAGCCGGGCGCGACCAGCGCTCGTCAGGCGATAGAACTTGACGTCCCGCCCCGTCTCCGACTTCCCCCACTCGGCTTCGATCCACCGTTTGCGCTCCATGCGGTAGAGCGCGGGGTACAGCGAGCCTTCACCGATCTCGAGCGCGTCGTCGGTGGTGTCCTGGATCCACCGTGCGATGCCGTAGCCGTGGCGTGGACCCCAGGAGAGGGTCTTGAGGATCAGGGTGTCGAGCGTGCCGTGCAGCAGCTCGGTTTCTTCGGCCATGCGCGAGCTCCGTTACCTCGATTTTCGAGGCATGATAGGACAGGACACCTCGATAGTCAAGGCATGGACATTCCGAAAGGCGGAACTCAAAAGGCGCGAAGGGCGCGGAATCCCGAAGGGCGCGGAATCCCGAAGGGCGCGGCATCCCGAAGGGCGCGGAATCCCGAAGGGCGCGAAATCCCAGACACCGCGGAATCCCGAAGGGCGCGGAATCCCGAACGGCGGAACAACCACGAGCGACAACTACGGGAAACGGCGCGGCTCGGCGCAACGGAAGTGCGTCGAGTGCAGTGGAACGGTTGCGCGTGGAGCGCTGGTCGATGGCACCGTATCGCCATGCCACACCGCAACCTCATCGTCCTCGACGCGGCCGAGCAGGCGGCGAAGCAGGTCAACGCTCTCATCGATCGCTCGACGCGGCCGCCGCTCCTGCACGTCAAACAGCTGCGCGACGCCGCGCAGTCCGTCGTCGCCAACATCGCCGAGGGATTCGGGCGCGGCACGGGGCGTGACCGCGACCGGTCGCTCGAGATCGCCCGCGGCGAGGCGGAGGAGACCATTCGCCATCTGAACGCGAACTATCAGGCGAATCGCATCAGCGGGACCGACTACTATGCTTTGCGCAACCGCTATGTGGTGATCGTGAAAATGCTCAACGCGCTCCTGAACCGATGAACGGCAGCAGTGCACAACGCCGTTTCGCCGCCGTTATCGCCTGTGGCCGTTCCGCTCTTCGGGATTTCGCGTAGTTCGGGATTCCGCGCCCTTCGGAATTTGGCGCCCTTCGGAATTCAGCGCCCTTCTGTTTCGCGTCCTTAGAGTCAGGATATCACCTTCGTTTTCGGTGTCAGAATTCTGGGCGTCGTGCCGAACAGCTTGTTGATCGCGTCAATGCGCGTGCCGATCAGCCGGTCGAGTCGCACCTGCGCCGCGTCGGTTTCGGTCTTGAGCTCCGTCGTTCGCAGCATCTCGCCCGCCGTCGGCGCGTGAATGCCGCGCCACACCATGCCCGCCACCGTCGTGATTTCCTCTCTGAGCCGCGGGTACTGGCGATAGCCCATCACCGGCTCGGGCCTCGTCAGGGTCGAATCGCGGAAGTGCGTGAGCTCCTTGATCGTGCTGTCCACGAGCGCGACCGCCTGGTCCTTCTGCGCGAGTTCGCGACCCGCGGAATCGAGCTGCTGCTTGAGCGCCTTGAGCTGCGTGATGAGGTCGTTCGTGTTGTCCACGATGCCATTCACGCGGCCAACGAGGTCGCGCAGCGAAAGGCCGATCTTCTCCTGCGCCACGACGTCGGCGGGCGGCAGGTCATAACGAGGATCCAGCTCCACCACCACCGGCTTCGAGAGCTTCCGCCCATCCACGTCGAGCGTGAGCGTGTACTGCCCGGGCTTCACCATCGGCGCCGGCGGTGTGAAAAAACTCTCCAGGGTCACGTCGCGATCGTAGACGTGCCACGGCCCCTTCGGCGGCGGCGGCGTGTCGGGGCTCGGCCGCTCGACACCTCCCTCGGGCGCATCGAAGCGGAGGTCCCACGTGGTGCGATTGAGACCGGCCTTGTTAGGCAGCTTCTTGATCGTGCGAATGACTGCACCGCTTGCGTCCGTCACCGTGATCGTCACCGCCTTTGCCGAATCCTTCAGCGCGTATGCGACGAGCGCGCCGTACGGCGGGTTTTCGCCGGCCCAGGCTCGGTAGCCGAGGTTGCCGTCCTTGTTCGCGAAGTTCCAGCGGACGGCGTTGCGGACGTCGAACAGAGTGACATCGCTGCCAGCCGCCGACCGGATCTGCTGGAGCGGCGTGATGTCGTCGAGCACGTACAGCCCCCGGCCATGCGTCGCGACGATCAGGTCGTTGTCGCGCGGGTGGATCTGGATGTCACGCACCGGCACCACCGGCAGGTCGTCGCGGAGCGCGACCCAGTGCGCCCCGCGATCCCACGAGATCCAGAGCCCGAGCTCACTGCCAAAGTAGAGGATGTCGTGACGGCGCGGATCCTCGCGAACGACGTGGCCCCACCAGGCGGTCTTCGGCAGATCGCCCACGATCGACTTCCACGTACGCCCGAAGTCGGTCGTCATGAAGATGTACGGCGTATAGTCGTCGTCCTGGTGGTGGTCGGCCACCACGTAGGCCGTGCCGGCCGCGTCGCGCGACGCCTCGACCGTCGGGATCCAGGCGTTAGGCGCGAGACCCGGCACGTTCCTGAAGACGTTCGACCACGTCTTTCCGCCGTCGCGCGTGACCTGGACGTTCCCATCGTCCGTGCCTACCCAGATCACGTTCGAGTCGAGCGGCGACAGCGCGATGGTGAGGAGCGTGGTGTGGAACTCCGCCGCCGTGTTGTCGGTGACGATCTGGCCGCCGGAATTCTGCTGCTTCTTCGGGTCGTTGGTCGTGAGGTCCGGTGAGATGACGTCCCAGGAATTCCCGAAGTCGCGGGAGCGGAACAGTACGTTGCCACCGAAATACACGGTGCCCGGCTGCAGCGGCGTCACGGCAATGGGCGCATTCCAGTTGAACCGATACTTGTGCCCGTACATCATGTCGCCGACCGAGCCCACACGGTTCGGGTATGGATAGATCGTCTTGATGTTGCCGTTGCGCGCGTCGGTGATCGTGATCATCCCGCCCTGCGCGTCGGAGTAGATGAGCCACGGCTTCGCCACGTCGGGCACGGTGAAGAACCCGTCGCCGTAGGAGATGGGCACCCAGTCCGCGCGCTGCACGCCGCGGAACTCGAAGCCCATCGTCGTGCCACACCAGTTGCCGTTGTCCTGCAGCCCGCCGCACACGTGGTACGGCTTCTCCATGTCCACGTTGACGTGGTAGAACTGCGTGAACGGGTAGTTGTTCTGAACGTCCCACGTCTTGCCACCATCGTGGCTCACCTGCCAGCCGCCATCGGACCCCTCGAGAATGCGCTTCGGGTTCGTCGGGTCGATCCACATCGCCTGGTGGTCGCCATGCACGTCGCCGCGAAGCTGCGTGAAGTTCGCGCCGCCGTCCTCCGAGAGATACAGATTGCCGGAGAGCGCCCAGACGCGATTCGGGTTCTGCGGGTCGACGCGAATGTCGGAGTAATAGAACGGCCGGAAGCTGATGTTCGGGTCCTTGTTCACCATTCGCCACGACTCGCCGGCGTCATCGCTTCGCCACAGCTCCCCTTCGTCGACCGTCTCGCTCACGACGTACACGACGTTCGGGTCGCTCGGCGCCACGGCGACGCCGATGCGGTCCATCGCCTTCTTCGGCAGGCCGCGCTTCTCGTTAGGCCCGCTGAGCCGCGTCCAGTGCTCACCGCCGTCCACGGATTTCCAGACTGACGTGTTGCCGGCGCCCGACTCGAGGTGCCATGCCCGCCGCAGGAACGTGTACATGCCGGCGTAGATCACGTTGCTGTTGCCCGACTCGGCCGAGATGTCGGAGCAGCCTGTCTGCGTGTCGATGAAGAGCACACGCTTCCACGTGCGGCCGCCGTCGGTGGTCTTGAAGACACCGCGCTCCTCGTTAGGCCCCCACTCGCGCCCCAGGGCACACGCGTAGACGATGTCCGCATCGCGCGGATCGATGACGAGGCGGGCGATCCGCTCGCTCTTCTCGAGCCCCACGCGGGTCCAGTGCTCGCCGCCGTCTATGGACCTGTAGACGCCGTCCCCGACCGACGCGTTGTTCCGCGGATTGCCTTCGCCCGTGCCGGCGTAGACGACGTGCGGATTCGACGGCGCCACCGCGATCGCGCCGATCGACGCGACGGACTGCCCGTCGAACACGGGCCTGAAGGTCGTCCCGCCGTTGGTGGTCTTGATGATCCCGCCGTTGGCGCCGGCGACGAAGTAGGTGGACGGATCGCCCGCAATGCCGGCCACGACGGAGACCCGGCCGGCATTGTTGGTCGGTCCGAGCGACCGCCATGGCAGCCGACCGAGGGCGGCGAGCTCGCGAGACGCAGCGGGCGCC
This sequence comes from Gemmatimonadaceae bacterium, assembly GCA_036274195.1. Taxonomy (GTDB): domain Bacteria; phylum Gemmatimonadota; class Gemmatimonadetes; order Gemmatimonadales; family Gemmatimonadaceae; genus JAJKIV01. The sequence goes on from DASUGD010000141.1 coordinate 6,892, forward strand.
GAGGTGGGAGGCGTAGCGGATGGGGCGGCGGGGGGAGACTTGGAGGTGGCAACCTGGGCGCCGATCATCGGCACGCCGGCGAGCGGGAGAGCGATCGTAAGAGCGAAGAGTGAGCGCATCGGGTGGGGTTTTTGGACGCGGAGAAGGTCGCGCCGCCGAGGCCGGTGCACAACCGAGCCCGGCGATCTGAATCAGCCAACCGGTATCGCCAAGTCGGAAGAAATCCGACAGCGCTACTACTCGAGCGAGGTGAGCGAACACGCCGTCACGGGTGCGCTCGCTGGCGCGTTAGGCGTGCAGTACGCCCGTATCCAAGTCAGGCCCGACCTCATGCCGACGGACCCGACGCGCGCTCTGGCGACTCCGACTCACAGGCGACGAGCTAACGCGGAGAGAATTGATCGGAAGTCCTATTTCCGGATCTCCGATCATGGAGGTAACCCTATTCCCAGTACCGTATAGCCGAAACTCTGCCCGCCACACCTCAAGAACCGCGAGCTCATACCGGAGGTCTCATGTCCTCTGCGTCACACGACGATACATCGATCCTCGATCCCGAGCTGGCAGCGGCCGAGACTCCGCCGGGAGTTGACCGGCGGACCTTCCTCATGCGAAGCGCCATGATCGGCGCCGTGACAGTGTTGTCCGGTTGCGAGGCGCCTTCGGCAAAGGCAACGGTCGAACAGGCCGGCTCGGCCCCGCCCACACCGCCGAAAGTACCGCTCTCACCCGACCTCGACGTGGTCAAGAAGTCCAAAGGGCCGGTGATGACCACGCTCGAGGAGTTCTACAAGGTGGGACCCGGGCCATCGAGCTCGCACACGATCGGGCCAATGCGGATCACGTACGACTTTTACCAGCGCGCCTCCAAGCTGCCGCCCGACCAGCTGGCCAAAGCCACCGCGCTCAAGGTCCATCTCTATGGCAGTCTGAGCGCGACGGGCAAGGGGCACGGTACCGAACGCGCCGCGCTGGCGGGGATCATTGGGAAGGAACCGGCCACCATCGATCCCTTGTTCCTCGATGAGCTGGCTGCGAAGCCCGACCAGACGTTCCCGGTCACTCTGGGGAGCGCAAAGTTCAACGCCTCGCTCGCCGACATCATCTACGACGCTCCCAAAGGTGACTTCCCGCATCCCAACACGATGACCTGCAAGCTGATGGCCGGCGATACCGTGCTGTTGGAGCAGGAGTATTACTCGGTTGGTGGCGGGTTCATCGAGTGGAAGGGCTATACCCCGCCGAAGAAGGGGGCCCCGAAGTATCCCTACTCCACCATGAAGGAGCTGCAGGCGCACGCCGATCGGGACAAGCTGTCGATCGCACAGGTGGCGATGGCCAACGAGGTCGCGGTCTCCGGCAAGAGTGAGGCGGAGATCAACGCGTTTCTCGACAAGATCTCGACGGCGATGGTCAACATCGTGAAGTCCGGATTGTCGGCGCCCCCTGGAGTCCTGCCGGGACCGATCAAGCTCAAGACCAAAGCCGGTGAGGTCCTCAAGCGTGCCAGCGACGACAAGTATGTCGGCCAGCGCGCAGTCGGTCTGGTGGCCGCATACGCTCTGGCCGGGTCAGAGGAAAATGCGCGCGGCCATCTGGTGGTCACCGCTCCCACGGGTGGATCGGCCGGTGTGATCCCGGCGCTCGTGTACTCGTTAGGCCAGGGCGGACGCAAGCTGCCGCAGCAGAAGATTCGCGATGGCCTCCTGGCCGCCGCCGTCATCGGCTACCTCGGCAAGCATAACGCGACGTTGGCCGGCGCCGAGGGTGGCTGTCAGGCGGAGATCGGCGTGGCGTCGTCGATGGGTGCTGCGCTGATTGCCCAGGCGTACGACCAGCCGCCCCAGGTGGTGGCAAACGCCGCGGAATCGGCCCTCGAGCACCATCTCGGCATGACCTGCGATCCGGTCGCGGGCTTCGTGCAGGTGCCCTGCATCGAGCGGTGCGCCTATGGTGCGGTGAAGGCATGGACCGGCTTTTCCATCGCCAGCAACGAGATCCCGGTAAACCGTCGCGTCGATTTCGACACCACCGTGGCCGCGATGGCGCTTACCGCGAAGGAGATGAACGCGAAGTACAAGGAAACGTCGGAAGGCGGGCTCGCCGTATCCGTGACGCTGTGCTGAGCCGTTAGGCGTAAGACCGTGACACACGAAGCGTTGGTCGCCGGTGAGCCGTACGTCGTGAGCAGTGAGTCGAAGGCCAGCAACCGGGTTGCGTTGATGGCCTGGCTCGTCACGGCGGTCTACTACTTCTATCAGTACGTCATGCGGTCGGCACCGGCCGTCATGATGCCGCAGCTCTCCGAAGGCTTCGGGATGAGCGCGGCGGCGGTCGCCTCGCTGGTGGGACTGTTCTACTACGGGTACTCGCCGTTCAGTCTCGTTGCCGGCGTGGCGATGGATCGGCTCGGACCGCGCCGAGTAGTGCCAATTGGCGCAGCGGCGGTCGGAGTCGGGGCGCTGCTCTTTGCCTCGGGTAATCCAGCCTTGGCGAGTGTGGGGCGACTCCTTCAGGGAGCGGGCGGCGTGTTCGCGCTGGTGGGTGCAGCGTTCATCGCGACCACGAACTTCCCTGCCAGCCGGGCCGCGACCCTCATCGGCGCCACTCAGATGTTCGGCATGGCCGGCGGAGCCGCCGGCCAGTTCGCCGTGGGACCTCTGGTGACTGCCGGCGTTAGGTGGACCGCGTTCTGGACCGGGATGGGTATCGCCGGTCTGGCCATGGCGGCACTGCTGCTCATTGCGCTTCCCCGGCCGGCGGCGACCGCCAACAATCCCTCGTGGTTCCGGGAGGCGATGCGTGCGCTCGGACAGGTCTTCCGGAACCCGCAATCGCTGATGTGCGGGGTGATCTCGGGCCTGCTGTTCATTCCCACCACCATCTTCGACATGGTGTGGGGCGTTAGGTATCTCCAGGAAGCACACGGCTTCGACTACGGCGAGGCCGTGATGCGCTCGGCCACTGTCCCCATCGGCTGGATCATCGGCTGTCCGCTTCTGGGTTTCATCTCGGACCGCATTGGACGGCGCAAGCCGGTGATCATTGCGGGTGCCGTGGTGCTCCTTGCCTCGCTGGCCTGGATCCTCTACGGCCCGGTCGGCGTTCTCCCGCCATACGTCCTCGGGCTCATCGCGGGGATTGCATCCGGCGCGGCGATGGTACCCTACACCGTGATCAAGGAGGCGAATCCGCCGAAGGTGAGCGGTACGTCGACCGGGGTCATCAACTTCATCAACTTCACTTTCAGCGCGCTGCTCGGACCCGTCTTCGCGGGATTGCTCAGCCGCGCCAGCGGGTCGGCTGCGCGCAATCTGGCTGACTACCAAGTCTCATTTCAGCCGCTCATGTACGGTGTGGGTCTCGCCGTCGTACTCGCTTTCCTTCTCAGGGAAACCGGACCGGCTGCGCGCCGGCGGGCTCCCACAGGTGCTTGATCAATGACGACTATCGTCCAGACCGGAACCGGCAAGTACGAGAAGATTCTCGAACGCTGTCAGGACCTCGAGCCTGTTCCCACGTCGGTGGCGTACCCGTGTGACGAGACCTCGCTGACCGGCGCCATCGATGCCGCCGCGCAGGGACTCATTAAGCCGATCCTCGTCGGGCCCGCGGCCACCATCCGGGAGCTTGCTCGAGCCAAGGGTATCGACCTTGGCGGCGCGGCCATCGAGGATGTGCCTGACAGCCACGGCGCCGCCGCACGCGCTGTCGCGCTGGTGCGCGAAGGCAAGGCCGAGCTGGTGATGAAGGGCAGCCTGCACTCGGATGAGATTCTAGCCGCCGTGATCTCCAAGGAGACCGGTCTCCGCGCCGGCCGCCGTCTGAGTCACGCCTTCCTGATGGATGTGCCCACTTATCACAAGGTCCTGATCGTAACCGACGGCGCGATCAACATCGCGCCGTCGCTCGAGGACAAGGTCGACATCGTCCAGAACGCGATCGATCTGGCGCGGTCGTTCGGGGTAGAACGGCCCAAAGTGGCGATCCTCGCGGCGGTCGAGTCGGTGAGCTCGAAGATGCCCGCGACCCTCGACGCGGCGGCGCTCTGCAAGATGGCCGACCGAGGCCAGATCAAGGGTGGAGTGCTCGATGGCCCGCTCGCCTTCGACAACGCCATCAGTCGTGAGGCAGCGGACATCAAGAAGATCAAGTCCGAAGTCGCCGGCGATCCGGACATCCTGGTCGCTCCCGATCTCGAAGCGGGCAACATGCTGGCGAAGCAGCTCAGCTTCCTCGCCAACGCCGACAGTGCCGGCCTGGTGCTCGGGGCAAAGGTCCCCGTGATCCTAACGAGTCGAGCCGACAGCGTGCGCTCCCGCATCGCGAGCTGTGCGGTCGCGGTCCTGGCGGCACATGCTCGACGGCAGCAGCTGGGTTCCTGAGGTGGTAGCTCATGGATGATTACGGTCTGGTGCTCAACGCCGGCTCCTCCAGCCTCAAGTTCTGCGTCTTCGTCCGGCACGAGAAGCAGGAGTGGGAGCTCGCTACGCGTGGGCAGATCGACGGGATCGGTACGTCGCCCAAGCTCTCGGTCAAGGATGCCGCCGGTGCCAAGCTGGCCGACGAGAAGCTCGACGCCTCGGTGAAGGACGGGAAGGCCGCGCTGGCGGTGCTCGCAGATTGGCTGAAAACCCGCTGGGGCGGATCGAAGGTGTTAGGCGTCGGGCATCGGGTCGTTCACGGCGGAGCAACGTACGCGGGTCCGTCGATCGTGACTCCCGCGGTCATTGAAGATCTGCGGACCCTCGTTCCCCTGGCTCCGCTCCATCAGCCGTACAACATCGCCGCCATCGAGGCCGTCGCGGAACGGCTTCCCGATGTGCCTCAGGTCGCGTGCTTCGACACCAGCTTCCATCGGGGGCACGCTGCAGTGGCGGATCTGATCCCGCTACCAAAAGACCTGCGCGACGCGGGGGTGCAGCGCTACGGCTTCCACGGACTATCCTACGAGTACATCGCGTCCGTTCTGCCGGAAGTGGCGCCCGAGATTGCCGACGGGAGGGTGATCGTCGCCCACCTTGGCAGCGGGGCGAGCATGTGCGCGCTCCGGAAGCGAAAGAGTGTGGACACCACGCTTGGCTTCACGGCGCTGGACGGGCTCTGTATGGGGACTCGCCCGGGGTCGGTCGATCCCGGAGTGATCCTCCATCTGTTCCAGACGGTGGGGCTGTCGGCAGCCGAAGTGGAAAAGATCCTCTACAAGAAGTCGGGGCTGCTCGGTGTCTCCGGGATCAGCAACGACATGCGAGATCTGCTGGACAACCCGGACCCCGGGGCGCGGCTGGCGGTCGACTACTTCGTCTATCACGCCGCCAAGCAGGTCGGAGCGCTCGCGGCGGCGTTAGGCGGCGTGGACGCGCTGGTCTTCACGGCGGGAATCGGGGAGCACTCGGCCGAGATCAGGCGACGGATCTGCGAGGCGTCGGCGTGGCTCGGTGTGACGCTCGATTCGGCGGCCAACCAGAAGCACGGGCCGAGGATCACGACTTCCGGCAGCAGGGTGTCGGCCTGGGTAGTTCCCACCAACGAAGAACTGATGATCGCCCGGCACACGGGAGCACTGTTGGGCCTTTCCGCCCGCCGGCAGCCGGCGGCAACCGCTGGAGTGTGACATGACTGCGATCGCCGAGATGCCGAAAGCCACGGCTGCTTCCGCGGAGTTGCCCTGGGAAGGGTTTCGCGGAGCGCTTTGGCAGAAAGAGATCAATGTCCGGGCCTTCATTCAGCTCAACTACGCCGAGTATGACGGCGATGCGAGCTTCCTGACACCTGCGACCGCGCGGACGAAGATGATCTGGGAGAAGCTCACCGCGCTCTTCCCGGAGGAGCGGCGGAAGGGAGTGCTGGACGTCTCTCAAATTCCCAGCTCCATCACCGCCCACGGCCCCGGTTACATCGACAAGGAGCACGAGGTCATCGTCGGGCTCCAGACAGAGGCGCCGCTCAAGCGGGCGATCATGCCTAACGGCGGCTTCCGGTTGATTCTGGGAGCCCTCAAGACCTACGGCTACGAGCCGGACCCCCACGTGGTGGAGGCCTTCACCAAATACCGGAAGACGCATAACGACGCCGTGTTCGACGCGTATACGCCCGAGATACGCCGCTGCCGCAGCTCACACATCCTGACCGGACTGCCTGACGCGTATGGCCGGGGCAGAATCATTGGCGACTATCGGCGGGTCGCGCTCTACGGCGTGGACCGGCTGATCAAGGAAAAGAAGAAGGAAAAGTCTGCGCTCGATTCCCGGCCTTCCACCGAAGACATCATCCGCGATCGGGAGGAGCTGTCCGAGCAGATCAGGGCCTTGGCTGAGCTCAAGGAGATGGCCGGGAAGTACGGCTTCGATATTTCCGCTCCGGCGCGCACGTCCAAGGAAGCCGTGCAGTGGCTCTATTTCGGCTACTTGGCCGCTGTCAAGGAACAGAACGGCGCCGCGATGTCGTTAGGTAGGGTCTCCACCTTCCTCGACATCTACTTCGAGCGGGATCTCGCGGCGGGGCGCCTGACCGAGGAGCAGGCCCAGGAGATCATCGACGACTTCGTCATCAAGCTCCGGATCGTACGGTTCTTCCGGACGCCGGAATACGATGAGCTGTTCGCCGGGGATCCGACCTGGGTCACCGAGTCGATCGCCGGCATGGGCGACGACGGCCGCTCGCTGGTCACCAAGACCAGCTTCCGGATGCTCCAGACCCTCTACAACCTCGGGCCCGCACCCGAGCCCAACCTCACCATCTGGTATTCTGCCCGGCTGCCGGAAGGGTTCCGCCGGTTCGCCGCGAAAGTCGCCATCGATACCAGCGCGCTCCAGTTCGAGAGCGACGAGATCATGCGGCGCACCTGGGGCGACGATGGCGCCATTGCCTGCTGCGTGTCGCCCATGCTCGTCGGGAAGCAGATGCAGTTCTTCGGGGCCCGGGCCAACATGGCGAAGTGTCTGCTCTACGCCATCAACGGAGGGCGCGACGAAAAGAGCGGGGAGCAGGTGGGGCCGGCTTCGGAGCCCGTCAAGGGCGAGTACCTCGATTTCGACGAGGTGGTCGACCGGTTCGAGAAGATGATGGACTGGCTGGCCGGCGTGTACGTCAACGCCATGAACGTCATCCACTACATGCACGACAAGTACGCCTACGAGCGGATCGAGATGGCGCTACACGATTACGCGCCGGTCCGCACGATGGCGTTCGGCATGGCGGGGCTCTCGGTAGTCGCGGACAGTCTCTCGGCGATCAAGTTCGCGAAGGTGAAGGTGGTACGTGACGAGACCGGGCTTGTTACCGACTACCAGACCGAGGGCGAGTTCCCGCTTTACGGCAACAACGACAACCGGGCGGATCAGCTCGCGGTCTGGGTCGTGAGCACGTTCATGACCAAGCTGCGGCAGCACCCGACTTACCGGAACGCAATTCACACTCAGTCGATTCTCACCATCACGTCGAACGTGGTGTACGGGAAAGCCACCGGGAACACGCCGGACGGCAGGCGTGCGGGCGAGCCGTTCGCTCCTGGCGCGAACCCGATGCACGGACGGGACAGCCACGGCATCCACGCGGCGGGAGCATCGGTGGCCAAGATCCCGTACCGCGATGCTCAGGACGGCATCTCGCTCACTGCGTCGCTGATGCCAACGGGACTGGGCCGCGTCGAGGAGGACCGTGTCACCAACATGGTCTCGATTCTCGACGCCTTCTTCACCGCCACCGGCTTCCACATGAACGTGAACGTGCTCAATCGCGACACGTTGATGGATGCGATGGAGCACCCGGAGAAGTATCCGAGCCTAACGATTCGAGTGTCGGGCTACGCGGTCAACTTCGTGCGGCTCACGAGAGAGCAGCAGATGGACGTGATCAACCGCACCTTCCACGGCGGGTAGCAGCATGACGACCGAGACGTCCGCGGTTTCGCTCGAAGCCAAAAGTCCCTACGAGCTGCGGGTCCATCTGGGCGATGGGGTCCCCGAGCAGACGGTTCGTGAAGCCCTCGCGAGCGGAGATCTGGGGTTCCTTCACTCCTTCACCACCGGCTCCGCGGTCGATGGGCCGGGCGTGCGAGTGGTGGCCTGGACATCCGGTTGCATGTGGCGCTGCCGCTATTGCCACAACCCGGACACGTGGACCTTACGAAACGGCTTTCCGGTTTCGATATCCCGCGCGACCGAGGAGCTGAAGAAGTACAGTCACGGGCTCAAGATCATGAATGGCGGATTCACCCTGAGTGGAGGTGAACCGCTGATGCAGCACCGGTTCGCCGTGAAGCTCCTCGCCGCGGCGAAGAAGATGGGCATTCACACCACCATCGAGACCAACGGATACTACGCCGACAAGGTCAGCGATGCCGAGCTGGAATACATCGATCTCGTTATGCTCGGGATGAAGACCTGGGATGCGGCGCGGCACAAGCAGCTCGTAGGCCTCGAGAATGGTCCGACGCTCGCGTTCGCGCGCCGTCTGGCCGAGCGGAAGCGGCCCATGTGGTTCC
>DASUGD010000142.1:0-4509 GCA_036274195.1 Gemmatimonadaceae bacterium
TCCCTGTTCGCGGTTCCCTCTGTTCGCAGGCGTCTGACCCCGTTTCATCACCGGCGCGGCTGGCGGCTCGTCTCCAGGACGACGACCAGATCCTGCGCCTCTTGGTCGCGAGCGGGCAGCGTGAGCGTGATGCCCTCCCCGGTCTGGGCGACGGGCACCGGCGCGCCCGACTCGAGCAGAGACGCTCGTCGCACCCGCGCGCCCAACGCCGGAATCGCCAGCGAGCGATCCTGCCACGACAGCACGTGCACGTAGACCGTGTCGCCGCGACGAGTCGTCGCCCCCCACGAGCGCGGCGGGATCGGGCCGGCCCGGGTCCCGTAGATCGAGCGGCCATTCGCCGCGAGCCACTTGCCCATCGCCTGTAACCGCTGGACGAACTCCGGGTCGATGGTCCCGTCGGGGCGCGGGCCGATGTTGAGCAACAGGTTCGTGCCCGTGCCCGCGGCGCGCACGAGGGTGCTGACCAGCTCGCGCACCGACTTGAAGTTGCGGTCCGTGATGTTGAACCCCCACGAGCCGTTCATCGTGAGGGACGTCTCGGTCGGCAGGTTACCGATCTCGGTGGTGTTGAAGCCCGCAGTGTTCGCGCCGGGCAGGTCCTGCTCGAACGTCTGCACATCCTCGCCCGGCAGCGGCGCCCTGTGGTGGTTCGGGATGATCAGTGCGCCCGGCTGTAGTCGATGAATCAGCCCGTACGTCTGCTGCAGGCGCCAGTCCGCGTTAGGCTTGTCCCACATCCCGTCGAACCAGATGCCGCCGATGGCGCCGTAGTTCGTGAGCAGCTCGCCGAGCTGCGTGTCCAGAAAGTCGAGGTAGCGATTCCACTCGCCGCTCGTGGGCCGGCCGCTCCAGCGCCCCGTTTCGCCACGTGGCCAGTAGTCCGGGTGATGCCAGTCGAGCTGCGAGTAATAGAAGAACAGCTTGATGCCCTGACGCTGGCACTCGTCGGCCAGTTCCTGCAGCGGATCACGATGGAATGGCGTCCAGTCAACGATGTTGTATGGGGTCGCCGCGGTCTTGAACATCGAGAAGCCATCATGGTGCCGCGACGTGATGGTGATGTACCGCATGCCGGCCGCGCGAGCGAGGCTCACCCAGCTTTTCGCGTCGAACTTCACCGGGTTGAACGTCGTGGCGAGCCACTCGTATTCGGGAACCGTGATCTTCCGGTTCTGCATCACCCATTCGCCGTCGCCAAGCAGGCTGTAGACGCCCCAGTGGATGAACATTCCGAATCGCGCGTCCTGGTACCACTCGCGGGCATCGCGTCGCTCGGGCGGGACGTCGGTCTGTGCCGACGCACGCCGCGCGGCGCCGGATAGCGCAAGCATCAGTATCGCGGCGGTGCATGCGACCCGCGCCCGAATACATGGAGCAGTATTGCCAGACGGCTTGTGCACGGCACGGCCTCCGTGAGGAGCGTTGTTCGCGCGAGTATACCCATGTAGGCTTCGAGGACAAGACGCTCGCGGGACGACCCTCGGGCTACAGCATGAACGTGGGGACGACCCTGCATCATCCGTGGAGACAGGATGGCTTGGGTTGTCCTGTTCATTGCTGGGCTGCTGGAGATCGGCTGGGCCGTTGGCCTGAAGTACACCGAGGGCTTTACGCGGCTCTGGCCGAGCATCGCGACCGGCGTGGCAGTCGTCGGCAGCATGGGCCTCCTCGCGATCGCCGTTCGCACGCTGCCGCTCGGAACCGCCTACGCGATCTGGACGGGCATCGGCACGGTCGGGACTGCGGTGCTCGGGATCATGCTCTTCGGGGAGCCGGCGACCGTGGTGCGGCTCGTGTGCATCACGCTGATCGTGGCGGGGATCATCGGCCTCAAGCTGACGTAATCGGATACGGATGGGGTCATCGTTCCAACGCCGACGGCGTTGGAACGATGAATAAGGACTCTGACACCGTACGCATCACTCCAACGCCGCCAGCACGACGTCGAGCGCTCGCACGCGGCCGAGGGTCGGGAAGATGCGCCGGACGCTGTGCTCGTGCAGGTCGACCTCGCGGGCTGCCATGACGTCGGGGATGAACACCTGCTCGAACCCCCGCTCGTGCGCCGCACGCGCCGTGGCCTCGACGCCGACGTTCGTCGAGATGCCCCCGAGCAGGATCGTCCGTATTCCCCGGCGCCCGAGCTGGACCTCGAGGTCCGTCGCGTAAAACGCGTTAGGCTGGTGCTTCGTGACGACGACATCGTCGCTCTGGCGGTCGAGCTCGGGCACGAGCTCCGTCCACTCCGGCGTGATCGTCATGGGCGGGCGGGGTTGGTCGGCTTGCGGCCTGGGGAACAGCGCGCCGTTGGCGCCCGGGTCCACGCGCACGAGCACGACAAGCACGCCTCGCCTGCGGCACGCCGCTGCGAGCCGTGCCGCGCGCGCGATGACATCCGAAGCGGCGTTAGGCACCGTCTGGCCGGCCGTGATGCCGCGCTGCAGGTCGATCAGCACGAGCGCGGTGGTCGCTGGGTCGATCGTCAGCTCGGACATGGCCTACAGGTTCTCCTGAATGAATCGCGGGCTCAGGTGCACGTCGACCTGCACGAGCGACTCCTCCCCGATGCACTTGAACTCGTGAATCTCGCCCGCCTTGATCACGAGAATGTCGCCTGCCCCGGCCTCGAATTCCTGGCCGTTCACCACATATCGTCCGCGCCCTGATCGGATGAACTGGACTTCGTCGTACGGGTGCCGGTGTGGCCCAGGCCCGCGACCGGGGCGGGCGTCGAGAAGGAATACCGAGACGGTCACGTCGCCGTTGTCGGCGCCGACGAAGTGGTGTGAGCTCCCCTTGAATGGCAGGTCGTCCTGGCGAACACGATACATGCGGATGCTCCGGAAACTGGGCTGCCTGAATGTGTAGCCGGCCGCGGGCCGTTTCCGCCATCTGCTACTTCGCGTCGTACGCCGCTTGCAGCCGACGCTCGTCCAGCTTTTCCATCTGCAGCATCGCATCGAGTACGCGCTTCGCTCTCGCGGGATCCCCGCCCCCACCGAGGAGACTGCCGAGCTTCTTGGGGATGATCTGCCACGACAGTCCGAACTTGTCCTTGAGCCAGCCGCACCGGCTCGGCGACCCGCCGTCGGCGGTGAGCTTGTCCCAGAGGGCGTCAATCTCCTGCTGCGTATCGCACCCGACGAAGAACGATACGGCCTCGTTGAACGTGAACTGAGGCCCCCCGTTGAGCGCCATGAACTTCTGGCCTTCGAGCTCGTACTCGACGGACATCACCTGTCCGTTCGCGCGGTGAACGGCCAGCGCCTTCGCCCGCGGGAAGATCGACGCGTAGTAGTTCATCGCGTCTTCAGCCTGCGTGTCGAACCAGAGGAATGGCGTGATGGTCAGCATGGTCGGCTCCTGGTTGAGGTCGCGGGACGGTTTCGAGTCCCGCCTTTGCCAGTAAGTCGGAGCCGACTTTCGAATCTCTACATCGAGCCGACGTCTACTCAGAAATCGCCGCCGGTCGTTAGGTCGCCATCGGCCACCGGCGTCTCTACGTCGGATCTGGGGTCGAATGACTCGATGTGAGCCAATTGCGTGGCTTCCATGCCACGCAATACTCAGAAGGGGAAACGGAAACGGCCGGGAACGCCCGATCAGTGGTTTCCGGCCGTTTCCGTTTCTCCCTCCGATTTTGGATGCCAGACGAAGCCTGAGATGGGGACCTCAGGTCGACCGCATGAGACTGCAACCGGCTTCCTGAGCCATTAGCGTCGCGAACACGCCCGTCGGCATGAGCGTCGCGCCAGCAACGAGATTCGCCCTGATGTCGTCGTACACCTGCTGCGGCGTCAGCTTTGCCGCGGCAGCTGCCCGCGACGAGAACCCGCGCGTCGCGATGTCGCACCCGACAAAAATCACCCCACGCGCCGACAGGGACTTGATCATCGCACTCGGCTTGTCATCCGCCGTTGGATTCCCGTTCGCGTCCACGTGCTGGTAGTAGACGTTCCGAGTCGCCGGTTTCCCGGTCTTCGGATCGTTCGTCTTCGTGGCGGTGCCTATGTCGTATTTCGCCCACATCGCGTCGTTGAAGAGCAGTGGCACGGCCCGGTGACGAAGCACGACGACCACGCTCGCATCGGAGTCCCCGGTGCCGAAGACGTCCTTCACCGAGCCCAGGTAGCTCATCGCGTGATAGAGCGCGGTCCCGTCGGCGATCTCCGGAGAATCGAAGATCGCCTTGTGTTTCGCCGTGATCCTGCCCATCCAGCTCGAGTCCCACTCCTTCGGTGGAACTGGCATGGGCCCGCTCGGCATCTCGGTCTGTGGCGCCGCGGTCGCCGGCTTCGGGGCCTGGCTCGGCGCGTTGGTGGCGCTGGCGGCGGGCGCGCAGGCGGCGGCCGCCAGCGCGGCGGCCCCCGCCACCAATTCACCAATGAACTGCCGGCGCAAATTGGGGTCAGATTCGAATTTCATCGTTTTGACGCGGTCGGTGGACGATCCGCTGCAGATGGAGAATTGGGGTCGGAGTCGAATTTCATCATTCGAACGCCCGGG
>DASUGD010000143.1:0-19413 GCA_036274195.1 Gemmatimonadaceae bacterium
GGGGCGTGGGTCGCCCGCGCCTCATCGGTTTCTTCAACGTCATTCGACAGGACTCGTCTCATGCATACAACGACCAGTGCCGCGTTCCGGTCGCCCGACACGCTCGACGGCGTCACGGGGCGCGTGATCGTTCCCGACGACCCCGCCTACGACCAGGCGCGGACCGTTTTCTACGGTGGCATCGACAAGCGACCCGCCGCGATCGTGCGCGTGGAGAACGTGAGTGATGTGCAACGAGTGATCGAGGTCGCACGCGTCGCGGGACATGAGCTCGCCGTGCGCAGCGGCGGCCACAGCATCGTGGGGCATAGCACCACCGATGGCGGGATCGTGATCGACCTGCGCTCGATGTCGAAGATCGAGATCGATGACGCTGGGCAGACCGCCTGGGTCGAAGCCGGCGCGAACGCGCTCCAGGTCACGGAGGCGACGACGGCGCACGGGCTCGTGGTCGGCTTCGGCGACTCAGGGTCCGTCGGCGTCGGCGGTATCACGTTAGGCGGCGGCATCGGGTTCCTCGTGCGCAAGCTCGGCCTGACGATCGATTCGCTGCTCGGCGCGGAGGTCGTCACGGCTGACGGCCGTCACCTGCGTGTTGACGCGGACCAGCATGCGGAACTCTTCTGGGCGATTCGCGGGGGCGGCGGCAACTTCGGTGTGGTGACGCGACTCCGCTTTCGTCTCCACGCGCTGCCGAAGTTCACCGGTGGGATGCTGGTGCTTCCGGCGACGCCCGAGACGATCGCGGGCTTCGTCGCGGCGTCGCTCGAGGCACCCGAGGAGCTCTCGACGATCGGCAACGTGATGCCGGCGCCGCCGATGCCGTTTCTGCCGCCCGAGGTGCACGGGCGTCTCGTGATCCTCGGCATGATGGCCTATGCCGGCGATGACGAGTCGGCGAGGCGCGCGCTCGCGCCGTTCCGGTCGCTCGCGGCGCCGCTGGCGGACATGGTCGCGCCAATGCCGTACGCGAAGATGTATCCGCCGGAGGATCCGAGCTATCGTCCGACTGCCGTCTCCCGAACGATGTTCCTGGACGGACTGGACCGGCGACGGGGGGAGACGGTGGTCGAGTGGCTGTCGAAATCGGATGCGGCGATGCGAGCGGCGCAGATTCGCGTGCTGGGCGGCGCGGCGTCGCGCGTGAGCGCCGACGCGACCGCGTACGCGCACCGCTCGAAGGCGATGCTCGTGAACGTCGCGGCGTTCTATCAGGCGGAAGACGAGCGGGAGGTTCGCCGGTCGTGGGTCTCGGCCTTCGCCCGCGCGCTCGAGCCTAACGACGACTCCGCCTATGTCGGCTTCCTGAGCGATGACGGCCAGTCTCGCATCCGCGCCGCGTACCCGGGGGCAACCTGGGATCGACTGCGAAAGGTCAAAACGAAATACGACCCGGACAACCTCCTCCAGCTCAACCAAAACATACCACCGCTGTAACGGCGCACTGCTGTAACGGCGCCGGCAATGACAGCGCCGGCAGAACGGCGCGGACCCTAACGGCGCCGGCCAGAACGGCGCCGGCAGGACGGGCGCAGGGCAGAGAGGCGCCGGAGGCCGAAGGGCGCAAAGTGCCTAAGAGCGCGGTGATACCTAACGGCGCGTAATGCCTAACGGCGCGACAGGGGCGCACGGCCTCAGCGGCGCACAGCCACAGGGGCGCACAGCCCCAGGGGCGCACGGCCCCAGGGGCGCCACGGCGCACCGCGGACGGTTCCGCGCCGCCCGCGCCGTTGCGCCGCTGTGGCCCTGCGGTGTTGTCGCGCCGTCTGGCACTACGCGCCGTCAGGCCGTATGCGCCGTTAGTCAGTACGCGCCGTCTGGCATCCGGCGCCTCTCTGCCCTGCGCCGTTGGGGTACTGCGCCGTTCTGGTCGGGGCCGTTACGGTCGGCGCCGTTACGGCTGGCGCCGTCGGCCCTGCGCCCTTTAACGAGATCCGGGCCCGTGCAGGATGCGTCCTGGTTTCGCGCCGGTGTGTCGTCCGTCTCGAACCACGAGCGTGCCGTTCACGAAGACGAGCTTCACGCCATCCGACAACACGTGCGGCTGCTCGAACGTCGAGCGGTCGATGATCGTGTTCGGGTCGAACACCGCGATATCGGCGAAGAACCCCTCGCGCAGGAGACCCCGGTCGGGAATGGACAGGCGCGTCGCCACCGCGGACGTCGCCTTCCGCACCGCGTCCTCGAGCGGCATCACCTTCTCGTCGCGGACGTAGTGCCCCAGAATCTTCGGGAACGTCCCGTACGCCCTCGGGTGCGTGAGACCCCGCGCGCTATCCGGATCGACGCCACCGGCGTCCGTGCCGAACTTTATCCACGGCTGCGCGAGGTTCAGCTTCACGTTGTCCTCGCTCATCAGGAAATACACCGTGCCGATGCGCTGGCGCTCCGAGATCAGGAGATCCATCGCGGCGTCATCCCATGACTTGTTCATCATCGTGGCGATCTCGCCGAGACGCTTGCCGGCATACTGCTTGTTCTCCGGCTTGTTGAGCCCGAGGACGAGTACGCCCTGCGGGCCCGCGAGCAGGCAGAGGTTCTCCCACTCCGTGTGTTCATTGTTCATCTCGGCCTTGATCTTCGCGCGCATCTCCGGGTTCTGCAGGTTGTCGATGAGCTTCCCGTTCTCCGACGCCCACGGTGGGGTGCACGCCGACAGCCCGGTCCCTCCAGCGACGTACGGGTACATGTTCGCCTGCACATCCACGCCTGCGCGACGGGCCGAGTCGATCTTGGCGATCGCTGCCGGCCCTTTCACCCAGTTTCTCGTACCCGCCGCCTTGAGGTGGTAGATCTCCACCGGCACGCCGCCCTTCGTCCCGATGGTGATCGCCTCGTCGATCGCCTCGAGCAGCGCATCGGCCTCACTGCGCATGTGGGTGATGTAGATGCCGCCGTACGGCGACATCGCCTTCGCCATCTCCACCAGCTCGTCGGTGGTAGCGTAGTTGCCCGGCGGGTAGATCAGCGCCGACCCGATGCCGAACGCGCCATCCTCCATTGCGCGGCGGACGACGGCGCGCATGGTGTCGAGCTCCGCGGCGTCGGGCTTTCCGATCGCCTGTCCCTTGGCGTACACGCGCACCGTCGCCGCACCGATGAACGATCCAACGTTAGGCGACGTGCCGTGCGCCTGCATCGAGTCGAGCCACGCCCGGAATCCGTGCGGGCCGGGGTACGCGCCAGTGCCTTGCGGCCCACCGGTTGCGAACTGACCGCCAGCCGCCGTCTTGTCGTTCGTCGGCGCCGGCGTTCCGCCTTCGCCGAGGATCTCGGTGGTGATCCCCTGGGTCACCTTGCTCACCGACCGACCGTCACCGAGGAAGTTCGTGCCGCTCTGGATGTCGATGAAGCCGGGGGCTACGACGAGCCCGCGGACATCGAACCGCTGCTTCGCCGGGAACCGGCGGAGCGACCCGGCCGCCCCGACTCGCGCGATGCGATCGCCGCTGATGGCGACATCGCCAAGGAACCACGCGGCGCCCGTGCCGTCCACGACGTGACCGTTCTCGAGGACCAGGTCGAATTCCGCCTGCGGACGCGGTGCGGTCGTCGATGGCTGGCGAGCGCAGGCGACAAATGTGAGAAAACCAAGAAGAATTGCGCGGCGAATCATCGGGAGTCGGGTAAGGAGGACTCAAAGTATCAATGCGCAACAAGGGCGCAAAGGGCGAGACCTCGTCCGTCCGATCTCAGTCGCACAATCGCCGGATACGTCGCGCGGTGTCCGCATCGGCGGGCGTATACACGATCAGCCGCACGTCCGGCGGTTCACCATCCGGCGCAAGCGACGCGTACAGCATGCGCAACGATCCCGCGGTCGGGTGCCTGACGACCTTCGCGTAGCTCACCGGCTGCGCCACCCGCTGCGCCAACCAGCGCTCGGCGAACCATGGGCTGTCGGCACTCAGCGAGGCGACGAACTGTCGCCACGTGGAACGGCCCACGAAGTCCCCGGTCGCCGCTCGAAACTGCGCAATCGCCGATTCGGCGACCTCCTCCCAGTTCGCGAACCGCTCGCGCCACTCGGGATCGAGCAGCAGCCGGCGCAGCACGTTGTCGGTGCAACCAGGCTCACGGTCGAAGTCGCCGAAGACCGCATCCGCGAGCCGATTCCGGCACAGTACCTCCCACACGCCGTTCACGGCGTACGCCGGATGCGGCGACAGGTTCGTCACCATGGCTCGCAGCCCGACGGTCGGGTCTCGCGTCAGCCGGGCACGATGGGGGCTGCCTAACGCGGCACTCGCGAGCCGGAGCAGGTGTGCGCGCTCAGCGGGCGCGAGTCGAAGCGCGCGGGCCACCGCCCGGAGCGTGCGCGCGGAGACGCGCACCGGCCGGCCCTGCTCGAGCCAGGTGTACCACGTGACGCTGATTCCGGCTTCGACCGCCACTTCCTCACGCCGGAGCCCCCGCACGCGACGTCGGTTAGTGCGGGTGCCGTTCACGGGCGTTGCACGGCCGCGCATCGCGCGCAGGTAGTCCGCCAGCGCCTGTCGCGCCGCGTCATGCCTGGTAGTGGCAGTACTGGTATCGACCGTCAACTTGTTGCCCTCCGGCGGTGCTGCGAGCTTGCGAACCGTCTCGAAAAGCATGGTTCTCATGTCAGCGCTCGCTACCATCCGTCAGCTCGATTATACCGTCATCTTCGCGCGCGACCTCCGGCGCATGCGGCGGTTCTATGAAGATGTGCTGCGCTTTCCCGTTCACCAGGAGTTGGGGCCCTCGTGGATCGCGTATCGCGTCGGATCCAACGTGCTCGCACTCACCGAGCGCGGGTTGATGTTCGAGGACGCTCCGCCGCCATCCGGCGCGCTCTCCGTTCAACTCGCGTTTCGCGTGTCGCCGGGCGACGTCGATCGATGTGACGCCGAGCTCCGCGCCGCGGGGATCGAGCCGGTTTCGCCGCCCCAGAATCAACCGTGGGGGCATCGCACCCTCTTCTTCCGCGATCCGGACGGAAACGTGTTGGAGATCTACGCCGAGATCTAGGCGATTCGTATCGGCTCGGCGGACACACCCGTTCGGACAATATGTCCGCCCGGGGCGGTGTTAGGCAGACGGCATGGCCGCGACGAAGCGGCTTGACCGGACCGGCGCATCGCCGTAAGGTCGATGCTCCTTCTCGAACGCTTCCACCGAAGCCGGTCCGGCGAGCGTTGATTTCCCTTCGCTGTTTACGCGCACCACTGCAAGGGGGACGACATGTCGCGGACGATCTTTGCGGCGGCTGTTGTGCTCACGACCGTCGCCTGTGCTGACCCGAATCGCGCGACGTCGCCCGGGCCCGCCGGCGTCCGCCACGCCACCTCGAGCGCGAACGCGTGCTCGGCCGCGGAAGGGCAACAACTCATCGACGCGGCGCAGTACAGGAAGGCGATTCGGGAGTTCACATGTGTGATCGACCTCGACCCGACCGGCATCGAAGGCTATCGCGGTCGCATCGAGGCGCAGCTCATGCTCGGCCAGTACTCGGATGCCCAGCGAGACTACGCGCGCGTCACGGCCTTCGTGTTGCCCGTGCATCCCGATGCCGAAGCGGTGATCATCGCGGGATACGATGCACGGCTCTCCTCGGCGCCTAACGAGGTTGCGGCACTCACGGGGAAAAGCTTCGCGTTCTGGTATTTCTTCGACTACCCGGCGGCGATCCACACGGCGAATGAACTGCTGGAGGTCCAACCGAACAATGTGTTCGGGAACCTCTTTCGCGGGTCGACGCGGGTGCTCCACGGTTCTGCCCGGGCTGCCGGCGCGGCGGACCTGGAACGCGCGATCGCGCTGGCACCGGCATCCCCCGATGTCCGGTGGATCGTTGCCGATGCGTACACGTATGGGTTCCTCCCGGACCCACAGCGCGCCTTCGGCGAGGCCACTCGCGCGCTCCAGGGCGGCCTCGACACGCCCCGCGTCCACGCGATACTCGGTGCCTCGTACCTCGCCTTCGGTAACATGGGTGCCGCGGCCACGCAGATCGGCATCCACATCGACCAGGTGACGACGCAACTCGTCGGCGCGCCGCCCCTCGCCGCCCGTCGCTCGACGACCCTCGCGTTCGTGCCCGGTCGCACCTATGAGATTCCGATCGTGGCCACCGCGGGTGAGAAGGTCTCGATCGCCACGAGCAGCAAGGACTACTTCGATACCATCGTCGTCCTCCTCGCACCGGACGGCACGCCAGTCGTGGGCGGTGACGACTTCAAGGGCTACTTCGCGGGGTTCGAGTGGGTCGCGCCGGCCGCCGCGACGTACCGGCTCCGAGTCACGTTCTTCGAATCGATAATCACCGGAAACATGGTCGTCGCGAGAAACTGACGCCTATCGAGTGACGACGTCGTAGTCGGTCACCGCCCCCGCGCTGGTGAGATGCACGAGCAGGTATCGCTGGCCCGCCTTCGTCTGCAGGCGATAAAGCCGTACGCGCGCGACCTCACCACCGTGACGCCGAATCCCGCGACCGGTGACGTCTTCGTCACCGACGTACGTCGCTGTCCCGGCGGTGCCTAACGCTTGGTCCGTGCCGCCGGTGAAATCCTTCTTCGCACCCGGCGTGACGTCCGGCGCGTTGGCCAGTGCATCGCCACCCTGGTGGATGGCGGCCAGCGCCGCGGAGATCCGCGTGGCGAGCGCGGGGTCGGGATCCGCGTGCGGCTGGAGAGCGCTTGGCAGCGGAGCCACGCGGGGCGCTCGGACTTCGCGCGGCTCGCCTGGCCGCACCGTCGCACCGGTGACGGTGCCGCGAGCATCCGTCGAGAACCGAACGCGGAACGCGCGCTCGTTCGAGCCGAACGTCGTGCTATCGATGGCCAGCAATTTCTCATCGGGGAGTCCATCGACCAACACCTGCATTCCGGAGCCATCCGGGTTCGCGACCAGCGGCACCATGTTGTTTTCGGACGCTTCGTAATAGCCGGCGTACTTCGTGAGCAGACCGCGATCGATGCGCACGGCCGTGGTGGCGCTCGGCGCCGTGTTGGCCGGCGACGTCCCCTTGAACGCCCATGAGCGTTCGATGAACCCCTGGATCCGCGAGACCATGCGCGAGTTGTCGTTCGCGTTGATCATGATGGCCAGACCATCGCCGGTTTCGGCGCCGGCGATGACGAAGGCGTCGAAACCCTCGTCGCGGCCACCGTGGCTGAACCGGAGGCTCGCGCCGGTGCCCTGCACGCCGACGCCGAGCCCGCTCCCGCCTTTCTGCTCGGTGACGAACTGGCGCGCCATCGCCGGGGAGATGACGCCGTGGCCGCGCCCCGCGAGCGTTTCCTGGACCTCGATCGCCCACTTCGCCAGGTCGGTGGGTGTGGTCCATAGCCCAGCGGCGGCGATCTCGGGGTAAACGTGCCACCGGCCACGGACGGGCGAGCCGTCGGCATAGTAGCCCGCCGCGGTGTGCGCCGCGAGCGCGTTAGGGAGTGGCTGCTCGAACGAGCTGCTCGTCATGCCGATCGGGCCGAGCACGGTCTTCTGCAGAAACTGCGCGTACGGTTGGCCGGTCATGTCGATGACCATCTGCTGCATCACCGTGAAGCCTCCGCCCGAGTAGCGCCAGATCGCGCCCGGCGTCGTGTCGACCCTGATGGGCGCCGTGTTGGCGGGCGGCGCGCCGTCGAGGACCTGTACCACGGTTGGCACACGCGCCGAGACGTCGTAGCCGGGGAACCCGTGCACGGTCAGCCCGGCATTGTGCGACAGCAATCGGCGCAGCGTGACCTTCTCGGTACTGGTGAACTGGTTGTCGGGGACCTTCCAGCTCGTAAGCTTGGTGTTCACGTCGGCGTCGAGCGACAGCGTGCCCGTCTCGACCAGATGGAGGGCACCTAACGCCGACACCGGCTTGCTGATGGAGCCCGCCTGGAACAGGGTCGATGTGGTGACCGGCGCCTTCGACGAGTCATCCACCACACCATAGGCGCGCGCGATCGCGATCTTGCCGTCTTTGATGATGGCGAGCGACAGACCGCGGATGTGGCGCTGCGCCATCTGCGATTTCACGAACGCGTCAAGGCTATCGAGCCGCGCAGCCTGAGCGCCGGCGGCCGGTGCGACCACCGTGAGACAGGCCAGCGCGAAGAGCAGGTTCGAGCACGGTCGGTTCATGATGCGCCTTCGGAAGGAGTGGGCGTCAGAGCCAGCGTCGCACGCTCGCCCGGTATCGATCGTATCGCTCGCCGAAAACCTCGCGAAGGCGAGCCTCCTCGACAGGGATCACGACCCAGTGGAGGTATGCCAGGACGAGCGGCAGGAAGGCAACGGGCCAGACCTGCTTCAACCAGGCGGCTTCGCCGAGGTAAGCCAGCGAGAGGGCGACGTACATTGGGTTGCGGGTGAAGCGGTACGGGCCCGACGTTACAAGGCTAGCCGATGCCTTTCCGGGAACGGTCGTTGTGTGCGCCCTGCGGAACAGCGTCAGGCTCCAACCGGCGATCACGACACCTAACGCCAGCAGCACGGCTCCCGCCGCCGGGACAACCGTCCACTGGACCGAGGCGCCGGGTCGAAGCGCGCGCTCGACGGCGACCCCGAGCAGATACGCGAGTACGAAGACCCACGGCACGGGCACGTGCATGAGCAACCGAAACGGATTCCGGGCTGACAGCCGCCCATTGGCGCTCATAGCCGTCGCTCGGTGAGCGCCGATGACCCTTCCGTCAGCTGTCTGATCAGCTGCTGCGCACACATATACCCGGGCGTACCGGCAATCGACCCACATGGGTACGCGCCCGCCCCGCAGTACGAAACGTTAGGCAGGCCGCCGAACTGGTAAAAGTGCGTCTCCGGGTCGGCGGAAAACTGGCGGTCGTGGAACGTCTGCCCACCGACCAGCATCGTATGATCCAGGTTGCCGGCAGGGAAGAGAAAGAGCCGCTGGAGGTCCCGGGGCGAGAGCAGCCGGCTCCAGACGCAATCGTCCGGATTCGCAACGCGCGCCAAGACCTGCGCCTTCACCGCGGACTCCACGTCGGCGAGCGCATCGCCTGGCCGATCGAACGCCATGTTCTTGAAGAACAGCGTCAACCTGTCGAAGGGCTCCACGTGACCCAGCCGCCGCATCGCTGCCCCTTCACAGTAGATCTGGATGTAGCCCGGCTCGTAGTCCACGCCGCCATCCAGCACGCGCAGCGTCGCGGACTCGAAATCGGCGAGCGAATCGACGGCGAAGATGAACCGGAAGGCCGTGTCGGCGGCGGCGCCGGTGGCCGGATCGTCCCGCCAGCGCACGGGCTTCTCGAAGAAGAGCGTGAGCTTCCCGCTCGTGCCAAGGAACCTCTTTCGCTCGACGTCGCGGACCATCTCGCCGATACCCACGAGGCGAGCCGCGGTGAGGGGGTCCGTCGCCAGTACGAGATGGTCGAACCCCGCCTTCGCCGCCGCTCCTCCCCGATCGTACTCGAGCTCCCCGCGCTCGACGTCGATATCCGATACTCGACTGCCGAGGCAGGTCTCGACGCCAAGCTCGCGATTCAGCTGCCCGAGCTCCTCGGTCACGCGCCAGATCCCATCACGCACGAAGCCGTAGTAGCCGTCGAAGATCGAACCGGAGTCCATGAGCGGCACGGTGAACGCGGAGTACGGCTCGCGGAGCGAGACCGGACCGCTCTCGGTCACCGTCATCCCCATGTAGATCTTCGTGCGCTCGGCCGTGAAATAATGATCGAGCAGGTCGGCGGCGCTCCCCGTGATCCACAGGCGCACCAACTCGGCGCCTAACGCCAAGTCGGCCTCGGCCAGGGAGGGGGGTACAGCGCGGCGATAGCCATCCTGCAGATAGGCGACGACCCGCGCCTCATCGGCGCGAAAGCCCGCCACGTCGCCGTGCTCACCCCAGGTGTTCGCCAGCTCGCGCTCGAGTGCCGCGGGGTCGCGATGAATCCACGCCGAAGCCGAGGCATCGGGGAAGTAGACCCGCTTCGCATGGTCGGGAACGAAGGTCTCGAGCCGACTGGCAAGCCCCGTCTCGCGAAAGACGAAGTCCTGCATGAGCCCGAGGACCGAGGCGCCGAGCGCATAACGCTGAGACCGTCCGTTGACGGTGGCAACCTCGGAGACGCACGCACCGCCCACCCGCTCGGACCGTTCGATCACCGTCACGTGGAACCCGCCGCGGCGCAGGTAGTTGGCGGCGACAAGCCCGTTGATCCCGGCACCGACGACGACGATGCGCTCCGACACCCCGATCTCCCACGGTTTAGGCCGCGGGAAATTGGCGAACGATCGTCCCGATGCCTAGCCTGCCGGCGTCACTCCTGCGGAGGAGGGTCAGGTGGTAAGCTTTGCCAAGGACTACTGCGGCCAGGAGAACTGCCATGACAGGACCGAACGAACCGCGCGAGCGTGACGACGACGTCCAGAGAGTGTCACGTGACTACGCCGATCGCCTCACGACGCTCGGGATTCGCCTGACGGGAACGGAGCGTCCGCAGGAGTTGCTCGACATGGTCGAGGCGGTCGACCGATTCGAGGCGGCTGTGGAGTCGCATGGCGGCGATCTCATGATGGACGAGGGCCCGGGTGGCCGCACGGCCGAGCCGGACGATCCACACTTCGCGCTTCCGGTGCGCACCGAGCACGAGTCCGTCGCGGCGTATCTGGAGCGGCT
This sequence comes from Gemmatimonadaceae bacterium, assembly GCA_036274195.1. GTDB lineage: Bacteria > Gemmatimonadota > Gemmatimonadetes > Gemmatimonadales > Gemmatimonadaceae > JAJKIV01. The sequence goes on from DASUGD010000143.1 coordinate 10,601, forward strand.
CGCGCGTGCGACGGATGCGGTGCGCCGGCATCCGCGGCGCGCGGACTGAGCCCCTTCGTCGTCGGTGCCGGACTCTCAGGTGCCGGGTATCGACGCCGTTGACGCGAGGAAGTCCTGCATCGCACGCGTGACATCGTCCGGGGACTCCTCCTGCGGCCAATGGCCGACCGGCAACCTCACGACGGTTGCCTGCGGCAGCGTGGCTCTCCAGCGCTCGAGCAGCGGAGGCTGAAAGGCCGGGTCCTTCATCCCCCACACCAGGAGCGCGGGCATGCCCTTCAACCGGTCTCGCATGAGCCACAGCGAGTCGTAGTAGCGGCCGGACCCGAGCATCGCACGCGCGAGCGGCCACAGCACCCGTTCGCGCGACTCTGGATCCTGGAACGGCGCGAGATACTGCTGATGAATCCGCGCCGTGAGCTTCGTCCGATCCGCGTAGACATATGGCGTGAGCACGCGGAGGGACAAGTTCGCGTACCGATAGAGCAGGCGACCGATCGTGCCGCTGGCCATGCGCGCCTTGCGGACCATGTCCGGGTCGTCACGGAAGCTCCACATCCACGTGTTCAGCACCACGAGGCGCCGAACGACGCTCGCCTCACCTAACGCGAGCGGGAGCCCGATCGGGCCGCCGAAGTCGTGCACGACCAGGGTGATGTCGCGGAGCGCCAAGCGCTCCACGAACGCCCGCAGCACCGCGGCGTGCGACTCGGGCCGGTAGTCGAAGTCGCGCGGCCGGTCCGACAGCCCGAACCCGAGGTTGTCCATCGCGATGCAGCGGTGCGTCCGCGAAAGCGCGCGAATGCAATGTCGCCACTCGAACGACCACGTCGGCGTCCCGTGCACGAACAGGACAACGTCGCCCTCGCCCTCGTCGACGTAATGCACACGCCGACCGTGTGCAACCTCCAGGAACCGGCTGCGGAAGGGGAAGGCCTCGCGGTCCACCCACGAGGGTGTCGCAGCAATCGGTTCTGCGGCTGATGCCCGTGGATCCATGGCTGCCGTCACGGTCCTGCCTTGTGTGCGTTATAGAATGAACGTACGTTCAGTCAATTGCACCGTCAAGGCGAACTCGGGTCGATATGGCACGATCGGAACGGCTCAACCGGGAGATGCGCGAGGCGAGCCGGCGCCGGATTCTCAAGGCCGCGCTCGGGCTCTTCGCGGCACACGGCTACGCGGACACGTCCATTCGCATGATCGCCGAGTCGGCGGGCATCTCCGTGGGGTTGCTGTACAACTACTTTCCGTCGAAGGCCGACCTGCTTCAGGCGCTGTTCGAGGAAAGCATGCGTGACGTCCAGGCGTCGTTCGCGAGCGCCGACGCCGCGAAAACGCCCTCCGAGCGGATCGAGCGCCTCGTGCGCGGCGCGTTCGAGATCCTCGACACGAACCGCGACTTCTGGCGGACGAGCTACGGCGTTCGCATGCAGCCGGCCGTCGTGGCCGGGTTGGGCAAACGGTTGCGCACGTGGATGATGACGATCGAGTCAACGCTCGCGCGCTACCTCGCGGAGGCCGGATCCCGCCAGCCCGAGATCGACGCAGCACTGCTGTTTGCACTCATCGACGGCGCGTCGCAGCACTATGTGCTCGATCCCAAGGGTTACCCGCTGACCCAGGTGGCTGATGGGATCATCGCACTCTTTACTCGGCGGAGCGCCTTCCCCTCCCAGCGACTGTAAAGGGCCCGCTAGGAGCGACCGCACAGTGTTCTCTCATCGGAAGCGGATTCAAGTACGGTTCGCGACGCCCGCTGATGTGCGCTACAGGCATCGCTGCGCCCACAAGTAGCGATATTCCGACTGCCGCCGGGAGCGGGCTAGCGAGTCCCTCCGAGGGGTCCACCAGCTTTGGGAGGGAGATCGATGTCAAGCAGCGCCGTGCCATCGCCGCCGAACTCGACGCCCGAGCTGCTCTACCTGCTGCACGGTGATCCGGCGGACCTCGCGGAGGCGCTCTCCGGCATGCGCTCCGCCGACATCGCCGAGGCGTTGCGTGAGCTCAAGCCCGACGCGGCGGCGAAGGTGCTGGCAGCCCTTCCGTTCGACCTCGCGGTGCAGGTGTTCGACGAGCCGGAGCTGGTCCACGATCGCTGCGCGATCATCCAGCACATGGACGAGCGCTCGATCGGCCCGCTCGTCGATGCGATGTCCGCGGATCAGCAGGCGGACCTCTTCCGCGAGCTGCCGGACAAGGCGCGCTCGAAGCTCCTCAAGCAGCTCGACGCACCGACGCAGCACTCCCTTCGGCTCCTGCTCAAGTATCCACCCGACACGGCGGGCGGCATCATGACGACGGAGTTCGTCTCGATGCCCACGACGTGGACCGTCGAACGTGCGCTCCGCCACATTAGCGAAGTGGGTGGCGCGAAGGAAACCGTGTACGCGATCTACGTGCTGGCACCCGACACGCAGCAACTCGTGCACGTCGTGTCGCTGCGCGAGCTGGTGCTCGCCGACCGGAGCCTGACCGTCGAAGAGGTAGGTGACCGTCGTACGCCCATCATGGTCACGCCGACGACCGATCGCGAGGAGGTCGCACGTCTCATCTCGAAGTACAACCTGCTGGCGGTTCCCGTCGTGGACGAAGGCGGTCACGTGCTTGGCATCGTGACGGTGGACGACGTGATCGACGCGATCGTTCGCGAGCAGACGGAGGACGTGCAGAAGTTCGGCGGCGTCGAGGCGCTCGATCAGCCGTACACGGAGATCGGCTTCTGGGCGATGATCAGGAAGCGGGCGGGCTGGCTCACCGCCCTCTTCCTCGGCGAGATGTTGACGGCGACGGCGATGGGGCACTTCGAGCACGAGATCGAGAAGGCGGTCGTGCTGGCGCTGTTCGTGCCGCTGATCATCAGCTCCGGCGGGAACTCGGGGTCGCAGGCGACGTCGCTGATCATTCGGGCAATGGCACTGCGCGAGATCACGCTCAGGGACTGGTGGCGCGTCGCCCTGCGCGAACTGCCGTCCGGATTCGCGTTAGGCACGATCCTGGGCACCGTCGGCGTGATCCGCATCCTCTCGTGGCAGGCGATCGGCTGGTACAATTACGGGGCGCACTTCCTGCTCGTGGCGCTCACGGTGGGGATCGCGCTCGTCGGCGTCGTGACGTTCGGTTCACTCGCGGGCTCGATGTTGCCCTTCCTGCTGCGACGACTGCGCTTCGATCCCGCGAGCGCGTCGGCGCCGTTCGTCGCCACGCTGGTCGATGTCACTGGCCTCATCATCTACTTCACGGTCGCCTTTCTCGTGCTCCGTGGCACGTTGTTGTGAGCATGGTGCGTTGGTGTGTGCTCGCGGCGGCAGCATGGTGCGCGGGGTGTGAGACCGACGTGTCCAACCTCGTGCGGGTCGAGCCGGCGCCGGTGCCGGGCACGGTGGTGTTCACGCTCGAGAGCCGCGATCTCGTGTACGGGCTGAGCGTGATGACCTGTCGCGGGCGCGACATGTGGACGATCAGCAACGAGAAGCTTGGCGGGGCGCCGAGTCGCATCACGTACGGGGTCACCCCGCCAGGCTTCGCGACCCGCACCGGTCCGCGCGTGCTCGAGCCGGGGTGCTACGAGATTGTCGTCTCCGGGCCGTCGCGAACGCGGTTTCGTATTGGAAACGACGGGAAGCTGGTAGTCAGCTCGAGTCCGACGGTTCGCTGAGTGGGGACAGGGAAACGGCGCGCTGCTCGCTGCTTGCCGCTGCGTGCTGCGGGCGGCTGCTGGGCTGGTAGCCGACGGCTGCAAGAGACGCAGCTATCAGCCATCAGCCATCAGCCATCAGCTGCCCCCGGCAGCCAGCGTCAGCCAGCGGCCAGCACGACCAGCCAGCCACCAGCCGCCGTTCCTCCGTCGCCCGTCGTCCGTCCCCCGTCCCCGGCAGTCGCCCGTCGCCTGTCGCCTACTCGGTACGCAATGCCAGAACCGGATCGGCGCGCGAGGCGCGCCATGCGGGGACGAGCGCCGCGCCCACCGCAACGACCATGAGTGCGCCGGCAACGACAGTGAGCGCGAGCGGGTCGCCCGGGGCGACACCGTAGAGCAGGGACGCCACGAAGCGGCCGGCGCCGATCGCCAGCAGGGCACCTGACACGAGGCCCGCGAGGACCATTGTCAGCCCGTCGCGCAGCACGGCGCGAATGATGTCCGCCATCTGGGCGCCTAACGCGGAACGAACGGCGAACTCGTGTGTCCGCTGGCTGACATCGTAGGACACCGTGCTGTACACGCCGAACGCCGCGACGACCAACGCCAGCACGCCGAAAAGCGAGAACAGCGTCGCGCCGAGCCGCCATGGCCGGTACTGCGGCTCGAGCGCCGCGGACATGCGTTCGATGGCCGGATCGCCGCCGGGGAACTCGTCGAGCAGTATGCGCCGCACCTCTCGGCCGACCGCCGGAGCCATCGCTTCCTCGACCCGGATCGCGATCACACGGGGCTGGGCAGCGAACGGCATGTTCGCGAGCGGCAGGTAAAACTGCGGCGTCGACTCCTCGATCACTTCGCCCCAGTGTGCGGTTTCTGCGACGCCGATGACTGTGTTGCACCGCCCTTCGGGCTTCTCGAAGCGCACACAACGGCCGATCGGGCTCTCGCCGGGCCACAACGCGGCCGCCATCGCCGTGTTGACGATCACCGACGGCGGCATGGCGCGTCCGGTCGCGTTAGGGAACCCCGTCCCGGCGACGATCCTCACGCCCGCGGTACCGAAGTACTCGGGCGAGATGGCCCAGTACATCCCCCACGGCTTCCTGTGGGCCATCGTGTCGGCGTCGGGATAGTACTCGGTCGTGGTGAAGCCATACATCGGACGCATGGCCGTCAACGCCACCGACTCGACGCCGCCGATCGCGCGAACGCGCTCCGCCAGTTCGGTAAGCCGTCCGGGCAGGAGGGAATCACGCTGTGCGTCCTTCGTATCGAAGCTGACCTGTGCGAACATGAGTCGCCGGGCATCGAATCCGAGGTCGAGCCCCCGAACGTTCGACAGGCTTCGTACGAACAGGACGGCACCGACGAGCAGCACCACCGACAGCGCGACCTGCGCGATCACGAGAAACGACCGGAGACGCGATCGCCGCGTGGCCACGCCTCGGCCGCCGGACTTGAGCACTTCGCTGAGCTCCACCGATCCCGACTGCACCGCCGGAACGATCCCGGCCGCGAGGCCGGCCACGAGAGTTGCCGCGCTCGCGATCACGAGCACGCGCCAGTCGACGGGGGACTGCGCCCAGTGGACATCCGGGAGCAGGAGCCTTCGAAGGGCCAATCCGCCCCAGAGCGCAGCAACGGTCGCCGCCACGCCGGCAAGCGTCGCGAGCACCACGCTTTCCGTGAGAATGAGCCGCGCGAGTCGTCCGCGCGAGATGCCTAACACCAAGCGCATCGTGATCTCCCGGCGCCGCCGGACCGCTCGCGCCAGCAGCAGGCTCACGACGTTCGCGCAGGCAATCAGGAGGACGATCAGCGCGACACCGCCGAGCCGCGTGGCGATCTCCACTTCCTGCAGCCGCTTTCCCGGGCCGCGCGCGGCGATGATCGAGCCCACCCGCGTCACTGCGGTGGCGCTGTTCGTGAATCGGGCGACCTCCGGCCGACGCAGTGCGAGGGTTGCCCGCGCGTCCACCGCCGCGTCCGTGACGCCCGGCGCGAGTCGAAGCAGGATCTGGAATCCGTTGACGTTCGGGTTCGCCCACCACGGCTTGTCGCCGTACGCTTCCGTCGAAGCGAGTGGTCTCCAGAGGTCGCCGCTGCTCAGGTCCACACCCGTGAACGCCGGCTCGGCCACGCCGATCAGCGTATACGCCGCCCTATCGATGCGGATTTCGCGGCCCAGCGCCGCGGGATCTCCGCCGAGCACGCGCTGCCAGTACGCGTAGCTGGCAACGACGACGCGCTGGCCCGCTCCGAGGCGATCTTCCTCCTCGGAGAAGAAGCGGCCTAACGCCGGCCGGACGCCGAGCAGTCGGAAGTAGTTCGCGGGAGCGCCTGCCAACATCGCACGGGATGCGGTCGCCCCTCGACCGACCTTCACATCGTCGCCTTGTCGGTAGAGCGTGACGTCCGCCAGCCCGTGCACGGCGTCCCGCACCGCCTCGTACTGCTGGTAGTCGTAGCCTGGCCAGTATTCCGAGCCGCTCCGGAAGGCGACCTCGGTCCAGAGGCGGCGAACGTCCGATGGGCGATTTACACCTGACGGCGGCCGAAGCAACACGGCGTTCAGCAAGGTGAGCATCGCGACGTTGACGCCGAGTCCGAGCGCGAGCGTCAGCACGATCGAGACGGTGACGCTCGGCGAGTGTCGCAGCGCGCGCCATGCGTAGGCGAAGTCGTGTCGCAAGCCGTCGAGCCACTCGGTTCGACGTTCGCGGCGGTCAATCGACGGTGTGGTCATTCTCGATGTCCCTCGTGAAGGCCAATTGGCCTGGCGTGAGGCAACGGCTGAGCCGCACGCGATGCCTGCGGATGACCTTCCAGAAACTCGGCGATCGTCAGGCTGGCGTCGAGATTCGGATTGGGAGTCGGCGAGAAGAGCCACGTCTTGTGCCCACCCGGCCACGCGTGTGGGTGAGCGTGCACGGTCAGGAGACGCGTCGTGGTGCCGTCCGCGCAACCGACGGCGGTGTGGTCAATATAGGCCTCGGTCGTGTGAACGACGAAGCGACGATCGCACCTGTCGCGTGCCGCCCAGAAGCGGAACGTGCCCATGGCCGACGTCGCGAACCGATGATTGTTCCGGTGCTTGTTCTCCTCGTGCTCGGTGCGCATGTCCTCGTCCTCATCACCGGCGAAGAGCAGCATCGAGACCGGCCGATCCGCGGCGCAGGTGGTGTCGGGCATCGTGCCCTGGACGTTCGCGTAGACCGTGGCGATCTCCGGTCGTTCGCAGGCGACGCGCAGCGCGAGCATGCCACCGGCCGAGAAGCCCGTGATGGCAATGCGGGTGGAGTCGATCGGAAATACGCGCCTGAGTGTGTCGATGAGCGTGGCGAGGAACCCGACGTCGTCGATGTGCTTCTTCTGCGCGGAGCCGCAGCACGTACCGGCGTTCCAGGTCAACCCGAACCGTCCGAATCGCCCGGTGCCGTTAGGCGCCGCGAGGATGAATCCGTATTTGTCGGCTACGGCGTCCATCTTCGTCTGGCCAATGACGTTGGAGCCGTTGTTGTTGTGCCCGTGGAGCAGGATGACGAGCGGATACGTGCCCTGGGCCGGGAAGTGGGGAGGGAGGTGCAGATAGAAGCTGCGGTTCAGGCTCCCCACGCGAATCGTGTGGCGCGTGGTCTCGGACGGAGTAGCGTGGGTGAGGGGATGGTTCGACTGGAACGTTGCGCAGCCGGAGCACGCAACGAGGAGGAGGACGCACGCGCGCGTCGAACCGGCCGGCATGGGCAACCGGCCTCAGAGCGATGCTTCGGAGCCAGACACAATAGAGTAGTACCGGCCGCGAGCCACCGCTGTTGGGCCGGGCTGCTGACCTCCGTTCTGGTCCTCGCCTCGCGGTTGTCTCTTGCCACACTATTCCTCGACTCGAGGAATCTGCCTACTCCTTTATCGTGGACGCCGGCACGCGATCGAACTTGATGCCACGAGCGCGGCCGACGTCGACGGTGAAGCTCGGGACCTTCCCTGCCGAGTCAGGCGCGAAGCGATACGTCACCATGGCGGCGCTGAACGTCCGTGGGCCCGCAACGCCGAGCGTGTCTACCTCGCCGCGTGGGCGCCTCACCGTGAGCACGTTGCCGTTCGCCATCAGTTCGTACGTCGCGTCCAGCTCCTCCGAGTAGTAACGTCCGGCCGCCCGTGTCAGCTCGATCCCCGGGTTGCCGTCGACGAGGGTGAGGGACGACGAGCCAGTGCCACTCGGCTCTGGGCCAGCGAGTCGCGACCCCAGCACGATGTTCGCGACCTGGTGTGACAGGCGTGTCGTGTTCACGTCGCTTCTGTTGCATAACGCGACGACACTGGTGTGCACCGTCGGGAACCGCGAGATGATCGTGCGATAGCCGCCGCTGCTGCCGCCGTGCTCCACGAGCGGGAGGCCGCGGTACTGCTCGACCGTCAAGCCGAAGGCGTATGTCAGCGTCTTTCCATTCGCCAGCTTACCCTGCTGCAGCTGGCGCTTGAGGAACCCGGGGCCACCGACCTTGCCTGTATAAAAATTCTCGTCCCACTTCAGCAGATCGTTCACCGTCAGGATCAGCCCACCCTGACCGACGATGTCGTTGTTCCAGACGTTGATTCGGTAGCCACCCTCCGGGAGCGGTGTATACGCCGACGCCCGCCCCGGCACGAGCATTGTGTGATCATCATGGAAGTGCGTGCTCGTCATGCCTAACGGCCCGAAGATCTGCTCGGCCGTGAAGTCCCGAAGCGACTTCCCGGTGACGCGCTGGACGATGACCCCGAGCGCGATGTAGCCGGTGTTGCTGTAGTCGTACTCGGTGCCCGGCGTGAAGTTGAGGTGTTTCTGCCGGGCAGCGAGGCGAATGACGTCGCCGACGGTGTAGCCGTCGTCGAACCGCATCCCCGCCACCTCTACGAGTGCCCAGAAGTCGCGAAGGCCGCTCGTATGATGGACGAGATGGTCGATGGTGACCTTCGCGCCGTAGTCGGGCAGCTCGGGGATGTACTTGCGAATGTCATCGTCGAGCGAGATGCGGCCCTGTTCCACGAGCAGCGCGATGGCGGCCGCGGTGAACTGCTTGGCCACGGAGCCGGAGATGAACGGCGTGGCCGGTGTGATCGGCACGCCATACTCGAGATTTGCGGAGCCGTAGCCCTTCGAGTAGAGGATCGCGCCGTTCTGGAAGATGCC
>DASUGD010000144.1:0-4668 GCA_036274195.1 Gemmatimonadaceae bacterium
GACGAAGTCGACGTAGCGGGCGAGGGCGCGCGTGTCCTGCGCGTGCGCGGCGGTGGTCGCGAGCGCGGCAGCGAGCAGCGCCGGGCCGTGCGTGTGACGCCTGAGCATTGTTGGAGGGTGAGGGTTCTCTATCTTGTCGAACGGACGCTCGTTCCGCATGCTATGCAGCCATGCAACGCACGGCCGCCATTGTAGCGCTTACTCTAATCGCCCGCTCGGCCGCTGCGCAGGGATGGGACATGCGGGCCGCGGCGGCGTATCTCGACGCTCGGCAGACGTGGTGGTCGGCCTGGCCCACCGCGGCGCGCGATCACGAGACCGCCTGTGTCTCCTGCCACACCGCGCTGCCATACGCGCTCGCGCGTCCGTCGCTGCGCGCTGCCCTGCACGAGAGCGGCCCCACGAATCCCGAGCGCAAGCTTCTCGATGACGTCGTGAAGCGTGTGAATATGTGGCGCGACGTCGAGCCGTTCTATCCGGATCAGACCGTCGGCCTGCCGAAGACGAGCGAGTCGCGCGGCACCGAATCGGTCCTGAACGCGCTCGTGCTCGCGACCCGCGACGCCGCCACTGGCTCGCCGAGCGACGAGGCGCGCGTCGCGTTCGACAACATGTGGGCGCTGCAGCTGCGACGAGGAAAGCTCGCGGGCTCGTGGGCGTGGCTCAATTTCCATCTCGAGCCCTGGGAGGCGGACGACGCCGCGTACTTCGGGACGACACTCGCTGCGGTGGCTGTCGGCACCGAGCCGGGGGGCTACGCGTCGCGGCCGGAAATTCAGGAACGTGTCGGTCTGCTCCGCACGTTTCTCCGTCAGGATGCGCCAGCGCAGAGCGCGTTCAACCGCGCGGTGCTGCTCTGGGCCGCGTCCGTGTTCCCTGATCTGCTCACCTCCGGTGAGCGCAGCGCGATCGCTGATTCACTGTTCGCGCGGCAGAACGCCGACGGCGGGTGGGCGCTCGCGAGACTCGGCGACTGGAAGCGAGGCGACGGCACGGCCCTCGACAGTCTCAGCGACGGATACGCGACCGGTATCGTGACGTTCGTGCTGCGACGCGCGGGTTACACGAGCAGCGACGCGCATGTCGCCTCGGCGCTTGCCTGGCTGGCGAAGCATCAGGATAGCGCGACCGGAAAGTGGATGGCGACGTCGCTCAATCGCAAGCGTGATCCGGCGACGCCCGCCGCGAACTTCATGAGTGACGCTGCGACGGGGTTTGCAGTTCTGGCGTTGACGTATCGATGAGGGATGGGGGATGAGGGATGAGGGGAGAAAGCGAGAACCCTCGGGATGCTCTTGTCACCAGAAGAAACATCCCGAGGGTGTCCGCTGTTAACCCCCATCCCCATCCCTCATCCCTCATCCCAGTTCCATCAGCAGCTCGCGCAGCGCCTGCAGAACGGCATCCGGCCGGTCCATGGACATCCATGCGTGTGCCGCATCCTCGATCACGACGTGACGTCCGCGCGACGTCGATCGTGCGATCAGCTCGTTGAGCGTCCGCTTGCCATCGTTGATCTTCTGCTGCACGGCATCGGGCGAGAATGCGCGCTGCACCGGATCGATCCCCATCGACGTCATGACCACGAGCGGGACATCGGGGATTGGCCCGCCATTCGCCAGCTCCGCGATGACGGTGTCGAGGCCCAGCGATTCGAGAATCCCCACTCGCCACGCCTCGAGGTGCCTCGCCACCAGTGCAACGCGGACCTGATCCGGCCAGGTCCGAAATTTCTCCTCGAACACGGCTCGGTACGCGTCGATCATGGCCTGCGGCGGCTCCATGTTCGCCATCGCCTCGAGCTGCTCGGTGCCCTGCCTGGTTTCTTCCGGCCAGTATTTCGGGCTGTCCTCGTGCAGCGGGTCGAGCAGCAGGAGTCCCGCCACTTCGCGGGGGAATCTCTGCGCATAGTGTCGCGCAAAGCCACCGCCAAGGGAGTGTCCGACGAGAATGTAGGGGGCCGTCGCGCCGACGGCCTGTAGCACCGCCCGAAGCTCGGTGGTCACGTCGGTCGACGTGCGTGGCAGATCGGCGCGGTCGCTCCATCCGGTGCCGGCGCGGTCGTACAGGACGCTGGTGGTCAGTCGCGCCGCTCCGTCATGGATGTTGAGGTAGTCCAGCGCCATCGCGCCCGCTCCTGGCAGGATGACGACGGCAGGGCCGCCCTCGCCGGAGCGGTGCACGAAAAGCTGCCGGCCACCGACCAGCAGCCGGCTGCCAATGGGCGGAGGCGGAACCGCCGAAGACTGCGTGGTGGGCTGAAGCGTCGGCATGAATCTCCTCCTCGCCAAGCGAGCCTGGTTTATATTCTCACTATTGAGAACGGTACAGAGAGTGAGATCATATGTCCACGGCTCGTCTCGACCTGCTCCTTCACCCGGTTCGGATGCGTATGGTCAACGCACTGGCGGGTGGCATGATCGTGAGTACCGCCGACCTGTGTCGTCGCATGCCCGACCTGCCCAGGGCCACGGTGTACCGCCACGTGGACCGGTTGGTACGGGCGGGAGTCTTCAAGGTGGTGGGTGAGCGCCGAGTGCGCGGGGCGGTCGAACGCCAGCTGACGCTCGCGCGCGATCAGGCTCGAATCGATCCGGAGGAGAGCCGATCGATGACAGTGGAGGATCATCGACGTTCTTTCACCGCCGCAACCGCTGCGTTGTTGGTCGAATTCAACCGGTACCTCGACGACGGCGACGCCGATCCTGTGGGGGACGGAGTGTCATACCGGCAGTTCACTCTCTGGATGAGTCCCGCCGAGCGCTCGCGGCTCTATCGCGACGTGACGCGTCTGCTGACGAGCCTGGCCACGACGCCTGGCAAGGGGCGGGCTCCGTACCTGCTCAGTACCATCGTCTTTCCTACTGGCCCGGTTGCGCGGCCATCGCGGAAGGCCGTCAGGCAGCGCCGTCGAAGCCGATCCGGCTGAGGACAGCACGGCCCGGCGTTGCGCCTTCGCGGATGTCGTTAGGCAGAGCGCCGGTACCACGCGCGGTGCGCGAACGTCTGCCGGCACGCCGGGCACGTGGTCCACGGAAACTGGGCGTCGCACCTCGGGCATCGCGCAGCCGTCTCGAACGTGTCCCACACGTTGCCGCAGCCGTCGGGCTCGCAGACCCACCGGTCGAATGGAGTGGGCACGTAGCCACACCCGGGACACGCGACGTCGGGCCGCACGTTCGTCATAAGCTCAAGGCTATGGGACATTGCCTAACGAGTTCCCGCCGGCGTTGCAGCCCGCCGGCGTTCCAAGGGGTTCACGGGCCCTGACCCCTTGAACGCTACACGAGACGAATGCTCAACCCCGAGTTCGGGCGACCGAGCCGCGCCGTCGAGGCGTCCTCGACGCGCTGTCCGCGCAGGTAGTCCAGCACTTCACCGGCGGGGAGTCGTTGGCCCTCCAGCTCCGCCGACTCCCGTCGCGGTTCGAGCGACAGCCGCGCGCGATAGACCTCCACGACCTGTCGGCCTTCGTCGATCGCGCGCAGCGCGACGCCACGCATGTAATAACGATTGAAGTCCCCTTCCGCGAGCATCCGGGCCGCCATTTCCGGGACCTTGGCGGTGGTTTGCGCGCCGCTGCGCGTGGTGCGCGGCTCGAAGTCCACGAGCAGGTCGTTCGCGTGCTGCTCGAGCCAGAGGTCGTCGTAGTAGCGAAGCGCGTCGCGGAGAAGGCGCTGGTACTCGGCGATCGCGCTGGGGCGAAGGCGGTCGGAGGCGTGAAACGCACCGCTCGCCACGTCGCCGTCGAGCTCGGCGATTGCATTACGGCGCGTGGCCGGATCGAGATTCTCGTATTGGAGAGGCATTGGGTCCTTCGGGTTCGACGCGTGAGGCTACACCACGCGAGAACCCGCAGGACGCGGACCGTCGTGCCGAGTACTGCCCTCCAAGGAGACCGCCTGTCGGGTATCTCACAGCGTCTTCGCTCGCCTACCTGCGGCGGATATCGATCCCTCGCTCTTCACCCATCCACGCGCGTGAACTCCGGCTGCACTGTCGCGGACTCATCTCCGGGAAAGAACTTCCATGTCCGCATCGGCTTCACCATCTGTGTCGAGTTGGGGTCGGGCACAGCCACGGAACGCCCCTTGACCCGCTGCTTGCGCAGTTTCCGCGATGTCACGGTCACGCTCTCCTGCAGGTAGAACGACCACTCGTTTCTCGCGTCGCGCAGGCCAAAGACGCAGCCGAACGGACTCACCACCTCCACGCGAATCTGATCGCGTTGAGTGCGTTGGAGCCATGCCTCGAAGGCACGCGAATTGGCTGTGGTGTAGTGGCCGTCGTCGTTCGTGTAATGCGTCGTGTTGATCTCGCCGAAGTTGTCGCGTCCCACCTTGCTCGTCTTGCCTGTCCCAGCGCGATTCTTGGGCGTCATGTCGCTCAGGTCGCGGGCTGTTTCGATTGGATAGCTGTAGGTTCCATCAGGGACGAGCCTACCCGACACGATCTTCCCACCGGGGTTCGCCCTCGCCGTCATGCCGGGACCGTAGGCCATTCCATCGACGATCTGTCGCCAGAAGGTCGCGCTGCTCCCGCCGAACTTGTTGAGCCCCGTCGCTCCGTAGATCTCGTTGTCGTTGAGCTTGCCGTCGAATCCGCCGTGATACACGCTCGGGTGGTCGAGCGCGCCACGCGCAAAAACCGAGCACCCCGAGACCGCTG
>DASUGD010000145.1:0-7953 GCA_036274195.1 Gemmatimonadaceae bacterium
CGTATCAAATTGCCACCCGAATCGAGATCCGGACCTCGTCGCCGATGACGACGAAGAGCGGGTCGAGGCGGCGTAAACCCCGCGGCACGCCGACGTCGTAGGCCCGGCGCGACAACGTGAGGTCGGCGAGCAGCTCCCGGCCCGTCGCCGTCTGCGCGATCGAGCAGCGAAGCTCCTCGGTGCGCGTGATGCCGCGAATCGTGAGCGAGCCAGGGACCGCGATGTGGGTGGGCAGCCGCATCACGTCGCTTCCCCGGAACAGGATCGCTGGGTGACGTGCGACATCGAGGAACAACGGGCCACGGAGATGTCGGTCGCGGAGTCCGATCCCGGTCCGCACGCTCTCGGCCTGAATCTCGACCGTTACCGCCACGGTGTCGTCGGCATCGACCGGCAAGTGGATCGCGCCGCGGACGTCCAGGAAGCGGCCGCGCACGGTCATGCCGCCCAGCCACCGCACCGACATCGACACGGCGACGTTGTCCGGCGTTAGGCGGATCGGTGACGTGCCGAGCTCGGCCAGCCACGCCCAGCAGCTGTCGGGACCGGCCACGAGTCCGTCCCGCGCGCCTGCCCGGCGTCGTCCGGCGCGTGCCGCGCCTGGGGTTGGCCGGCTGCCGCCCGGCATCGGTCCAGCGGGGTCCATCAGTTCCGCAACGCCCCCTGTTCGATCCAGCGAATGATCGTCGTGATCTGATTGTCGGTGAGCGGGTGCGTCGCGAGCGGCATGCGGCTCAACCCCTGACGCGCCGCATCGTCGGCGCCGATCATGGTGACGAGCCACGATTGCGACGGCTCCAGCGGGACGACCCGCTGGGCCGACGGCTGCAACGTCGACGGCACGCCCACGATCGACTCGTACGCTTGCGTGGAGTCCAACGTGAGCCCCGCCTGGTGCGTCGCGATCGAGTGACACCCGCCAACGGCGCATCGTTTCTGGAAGATCGGCACGACGTTCGTCGAAAACGACGGCGTCGGCACGAGGGTATCGGGCGCCCCGCCCGTCGGATCGACCGGCGTCTCGAAGTCGGCGCAGCCTAACGCCACTGCGACGACGCCGAGCCGGGCGGCCAGATGCGCCCGGTTCATGGCACCGAGTGCGGGAGCTACCACAGGTGCACCCCGGCGAACGCCCGGACGGTGAACACGCTCCCCGGCGCGTAGAACAGCTCGCCCGACAGCCTCGTGCGGCGCAGGCCGATCCATGACGCGCCGGCAGTCCCGTAGACGCGTGTCGTCTTCACCTCGAGGATCGGGTTGTCGAGATCGCGAGTGCCGTCATCGCGAATCACGCCGACATCGAACCGCGTTCGCTCGCCCCGCGCGCCGGCCGACAGGTACGGCTCCCATCGCCCGTTCGCCACGCTTCGCGCCACGATCAGCTCGCCCGAGACGTGCCTCGGGTCGAAGTAATCGCGGCTGTCATTGCCGTGGCAGACGAACGTGTAATACGTCATGAGCGATTGATTGCCGTGGCTGGCGGCGTCCCGGTTGCAGGTGATCGGCCCTTCGACGCGCCCCGTGAGAACGGAGAGACGTGGCGTTAGGCGGACACCGGACCCCACATCGAACGCGCGCGACACAGCCGCCGAGAGGACGTTCGCCGTCACGTCGAACAGCCGGAACGGTGGGATCCAGCTTCCCTCCAGCCCCAGCCCCCACGGCAGCCGGATTCCGAGCCGGGGCCGCCCGAACACCGGAGCAAGGTTGGTCGCCTCGGGCTTGTCCGTCCCGACCGTACGCTGGTCCGCGGAAAGCCGAGGAATGTACGAGACCTCGATCGCGAGCTCGGTCCGCGGGATCGCGCGGCCCACCGAAACGGACTTGGCGGATAGCCCGGTAGCGCCCCACGGCACCCCGATGGGCGAGAAGGCGATGGACGACGAGTAGAACACCATGAGCTTCGCTTCCGGCGCACCCGGGCCATAGCTCCTGAGCTCACGCTCCTGAGCCGCGGCAGGCTGGACGACCGTCGGCAGGCCTAACGCCGTAGCGAGACATCCGATGATCGGGCCCGTGCGTGAAACGCGTTGCGTCGGCGTTCGCTTTCCGGCGCGCCGCCGGCTCGACCGCCGCGGCGTACAGGACGCGCAACGCGCGGCCGCGATCATTGCACGGTGACCTCACCGTTCATCCCGCCGTGGATGGTGCAGTGATACGCGTACGTCCCGGGGTTCGCGAACGTGCGCGAGGCGGACGAATTCGCGGTGGTGGCGATGTTGCCGCCCGCCGGCGCCGCGTTGTCGAACGTCACGTTGTGGGCTGTTCCGGCAAAGTTCCACGTGACGCTCCCACCGGCCGTGATCGTGACGCTCGACGGCTCGAACTGGAGACCGGTCGTCGCGTTCACGGTCGCGCTGGCGCCAGGAACGGACACCGTCACGTTGACGGTCTGCGACTTCGTCGTGGTGCCGACCGTGCCGTTCACCGTGATCGTCGTCGTCCCAGCAGCGACACCAGTTACGACTCCAGCAGACGTCACCGTTGCGACGGACTGGTCGTTTGACTGGAACGACGTCGTGAGCCCGCTCATCGCCTTGTTGTTCTGGTCCCGCGCGATGACCGTCAGATTTTGCGTAGCCTTCTCGACAACACTCACGGATGTCGGCGTCACGCTCAGCGTCGTGAATACCGCGGGCCCCGTGGTTCCACCGCCGTCACCTCCACCGCCACCGCACCCGGCAACCCCCACAAGCGCCGCGACGGCCGCAAGCGCCAGAAACCCCGCTCTCCGCATAAGACCTCCCCAATGACTCGAGTCGAAACGCTCCTCGCGCTGCTCGCAACACACGGTGCGCCGCAGCAACGCGGGCCTTGCACGTGTCGGCGCGAATCCCGTCATCGGGAAACGTGCGCCGCCGTAAGAACCTCGGACAACATGGCAACGGTGAGGGCCCCGTGGCATCCGGCGAAGGGCACTGACAACGGGGCGAAGGGGAACCTATGTCAACCGCTCGATGTACTCGCGAACCTTCGAGCGATAGCTCTTCCCCGAGTGGAGCCGGGTGCCGTCGTTCAGAATCAGCACCCAGTCGCCCTGAAACCACGGCTGTATCTCGCGGATGCGATCGACGTTCACGAGCGTCGACCGGTGCACGCGCAGGAACTTCGACGCGGGAAGCCGCTCCTCGAGATGCGTGAGCGTGCTGCGGTGGGAGTGCACCGCCTTCCCCGCGTGGATGCGAACGAGGTCGTCATCCGCCTCGATCCAGTCGATGTCGCCGACGCGAATGAACAGCACGCGCCCGTCCGCCTTCACCGCGACCCGGTCGAGCGCGGACCGCTCGCTCCGCATCGCCTCGATCAGTGCCGCGAGCGGGCGATCAGCGGGTGACTGATCTTTCACGTCCGTCCGAATGAGACCGACGACGCGATCGATCGCCTGCGCGAACCGCTTCCGGCTCACGGGCTTCAGGATGTAGTCGAACGCGTGGACCTCGAACGCGGCCAGCGCGTGCTCATCGTACGCCGTCACGAAGACGACGGCCGGCATCGCGTCGGCGCCGACCTCGCGAATCACCTCGAGCCCGTCGAGCTCCGGCATCTGGATGTCGAGCAGCACGAGGTCCGGTGTGAGGCGCTTGATCTGATCGATCGCCGACCGCCCGTCGCCGCACTCGCCGACGACCTCCACGTCACCACGCTCACGCAAGAGAGACCTGAGGTGCGCGCGCGCCAGGGGCTCGTCATCCACGATCAGCGCACGAACCGGCGCGTGCTGCTCGAGCTCCGTCATACCAGCACCTCGTGCTGCTCGCGCCGCGCTTGTTCCTTCGTCGCGGCGTCGGTGCGATACGGAATCTCGATGTGAACGGTGAACCCGCCTGCGGCACCGCCGCCGGCCTCGAAGCGATGCTCGCTTCCGTACAGCGAGAGCAGCCGCGCCCGCGTGTTCCCGAGTCCAACGCCGTCGCGATGGTCGCGGCTCGCTCTTTCGCCGACGCCGTCGTCGACGACGCTCAGCTCCAGCCGGCTACCGCGCCGCGCCGCGGTCACGATCACGTGACCCGGCGCGGCGCGCGGCGCGATGCCGTGACGGATGGCGTTCTCCACCAGCGGCTGCAGCATGAGATTCGGCACGAGTGCATATCGCGCGTCAGGATCGATTCGAAAGTTGACCGTCAGTCGATCCTGGAACCGGATCTGCTGAATCTCAATGTAGTGCGCGAGCAGCTCGAGCTCCTTGGCCAGCGTGACTTCCTGTTCGCTCGCGCTGCTGAGCGACATGCGCAACAGCTCACTCAATCCGGATATGACGCGCTCCGCGGCGTGCCGGTCAGTGCCGATGAGGGCATTGATGGTGTTCAATGTGTTGAACAGGAAGTGGGGGTGAAGCTGGAGTCGCAGGCTCTGGAGCTGCGCGCGAGCGAGCCGCGCTTCGAGCTGTTCCCGCTCCTCGGTGGCGCGAGAGAAGCTCGTCGCCAGGCGCTCCTGCCAGTTGGTCGCGTAGGTCGCGATCGCACCGGCGACGGCGAGAAGCAGTAGCTTCGCGCCCTCGTCGAGCGGGGAGACGCCGCCCGCCTGACTCGCGGTGACCGGGTTCAGGACCGTGGACAGTCGCCCCGTGACGAGAAAGAACACGACGAGCGCACCGTAGCAGCCGAACGCCATGCACGCCACCGCGGCCGCCTTGCGCGTCGACGCGGCAATCGGCAGCGCGGCAAGGATCACGAAATACATGAGGAAGATCGGCGTCTTGAGCGCGAGCGTCGCCGAGTGCGCGAACGCGTAGCCGCCGATGATGGCGGTGACGCCGGCGATGTCGGCGACGGGGTTCGCCACGCCGATCCAGACCGGGAGCTTGGGACGCCGATAGAACAGCTCGCCTTGGAGGATGGTCCAGGCGAGGATCGGCACGAGGACGGAGACGTTGACCCAATTGAGGGCCCGCGTGAGGTTCGGGGCGTAGATCAGGGCGGCGATCCCGAGCAGGACGAGCACGATGAGCCGCGCGCGATTGAGCATTCGCTCGGCGCGATCGCGCTGGCGGTCGAGCACCACGCGCGCGGAATCGACGGGCGCGGTGAGCGCGCGGGGGGCCGACGCGCCGGACTCGGGATCCATGACCCTATTCTATAGTGCGGGACTGGACACTGGCGACTGGCGAACTGCGAACTGCGAACTGCGCAGTAACACCGTCGCCCGTCGCCCGTCCCCCGTCCCCGCCAGTGGCCAGTCGCCAGTTACCGCCGGACCGCAACGGTCTCGAGCAGTGCCTGCCTCACCGCGTCCGCCTTCCCCGCCCGCGCGAGCGCGGCCCACAGGCGTGCTACGGTGTCCTCGTCCACCAGGCCCGGCGGCGAGCCTAACGCCGGAACCGACAGGCGCTCGCCGGCGCGAAACGCGTCGACCGCGGCGACAGCGTCCGGCGTGTAGACCAGCGCGTCGGGGACGTCGCGCCGGAGCTCCTTCTCGTTAGGCCGGAACAGGCCCAGTGCATTGAGCATCACCTTGAGCTGCCAGACGTCGTTGCCGGTGAACTGCTCGAGTTGCCGGAAGCCGAGCGTCTGCGAGATCGTGTTGTAGACGCGGCGCAGCTCGGCGACCGGCTCGGGGTGCTCGCACACGTTGATGTTCACCGTGACGCCGTCGGCGCGGCGTGAGCGCCCGGGCCGCGAATCGGCGACGATCACCGCAGCCGACTGCGTGCGTCCCTTGCGCGCATCGCCGCCCTTCGCGTAGCCGGCAGCGATCGCGTCAATGAGCCGGTCCGCGAGGTGCCGTGGCGCTCCCTCGCTCGCCTCGAACGATGCGGCAACGGCGTCCACGACCTCCGGCCCCACGAGAAGGTTGCCCTGCGTGACGTAGTTCGTGCCGGCGCGACCTCCCGCCCACGGGCTGTCGTTTGCGCCAGTGTGCTGGGCACTCTTGCCGCTGATCGCGATCACGCCCACCTGGCGCGAGGCGGCCAGCGAGTCGGCCGCCAGCGCGCGCGTGAGTGCCTTGGCTGGTTCGTCGCCCTTCGCGAGCGCGTCGAGCAGGATCTGCCCATACTCCGTTCGAGTGTTCGCCTGGGTCGCGACCGCGCCCACGCCCGAGCGAACCCAGGGGACGCCATTGCCGACACACGGCACCCGCGTCGTCACCGCGACGCCGACCTCGCCGGTCCGCGGGTCGATCGCGGCGATCGAGAACGTATGGAACTCGAGGGGGTCACGTGAGCTAACTCCCCACGCTGCCGGTTCTTGGGCGGCCACCGGGGAGTGAGCGAGGAAGAGGGCCAGACAGCCGGCCCGGACCATCACGACCAGTTTTGCACGCATAACGACCGGCGTTGAAGGATGGCAGGGCGAGGATGATGGATTGGTGTGAGAGTCGCCAACAGGGCAATTCGGCCAGAACGACCACGCGCCGGTCATGAAAATGGATTAATTGGTTCTGGACCGTTTGGTCGGGGGCTTTTACTGTAGCGTACGTCACAAACGGCGCTCATCGCTGTCCGCCCCTTCGAGGAGAAGATCATGCGCAAGTTCGCGGTCCTGGCCCCCGTGATGCTCGCGGTTGCCGCTTGTCAGGACTCTACGTCGCCGGTTCCGACGACGGTCATGCCGGATCGTGTAAGCGCGGCGCGGGCCGCGGTGCAGAACGACTACATCGTGAGCTTGCGGGACGACGAGGCGGATCCAGAGGGTCAGGCGAACGGCCTCGTGAAGGCGCACGGAGGATCGCTGAAGCATGTCTATCGTTATGCGCTCAAGGGGTTCGCGGTGGCGAACCTGCCTGACGCGGCGGTCGCGGCGCTGCAGCGCAATCCGCATGTCGCGCGCGTCGAGCGGGACGGGATCATGACGATCGATGACACAGAGGCGCCAACTCCGTCGTGGGGGCTCGATCGCATTGATCAGCACAACCTCCCGCTGAACAACTCGTACACCTACCCTAACGACGGGTCGGGAGTGACGGCGTACATCATCGACACCGGCATCCGCTTCGACCACACGGATTTCGGCGGGCGCGCCACGACCGGGTACGACGCCGTCACGAGCGGGGGCAATGCCGCCGACTGCAATGGTCACGGGACGCACGTCTCGGGCACCGTGGGAGGCGCTACCTATGGCGTGGCCAAGCGAGTCAGCCTCGTCGCCGTCCGCGTGCTCGGCTGCACCGGCAGCGGGTCGACGTCAGGCGTCATCGCGGGCATCGACTGGGTAACCGCGCACCACACGGCGAAGGCCGTGGCGAACATGAGCCTCGGCGGAGGCGCATCCGCCACGCTCGACGACGCGGTGACGCGCTCGATCAATTCGGGTGTCACCTACGCCGTCGCCGCGGGGAACGACAACGCTAACGCGTGCAACACGTCGCCAGCGAGAACGCCAGCCGCGCTCACGGTCGGAGCGACGGCGACCAATGATGCCCGCGCGTCATTCTCGAACTACGGCTCGTGCGTCGATATCAGCGCGCCCGGAGTCGGGATCACGTCCGCGTGGAACACCAGCTCCACCGCAACCAACACCATCAGCGGAACCTCGATGGCGACGCCGCACGTCACAGGCGCTGCCGCGGTGTTCTTGAGCGCGCAAACGTCGACCACCACGCCCGCGGCGGTCGCAACCGCTCTGATCAACGGTTCCACCAAGAATGTGCTAACGGGACTGTCTGGTTCGCCGAACCGGCTCCTCTTCGTGGTGACGGCTGATCCGGGTGGACCGCCCCCGCCCGTCGACGCGAGCTTTACGGTCAGCTGCGCCCGTTTCTCGTGCACGTTCACTGCAAAGACGACAGGGGCCGCGCCGTACGTCTGGACGTTCGGCGACGGGGGTTCGGCGACGACCAACCCGTCGTCGACGACGACACACTCGTACGCACAGAAGAACGGCACCTACACAGCGTCGCTCACGATCAGCGGCACGACGGCGACGCGCACGGTCTCGTGCAACAAAGGCAAGGGGTGCAAATAGCAGCACAATAAACGGGGTCAGAGTCGAATTTCATCGTTCCAACGCAGTCGCG
>DASUGD010000146.1:0-3512 GCA_036274195.1 Gemmatimonadaceae bacterium
CCGATGACGAGTTCCTTCCTGCCAGTACCACTTCTGGATGGGACCAACCTCTTCTGCTCAGCCCAGGCCGTCCTGCCGGATGGAAGAGTGCTAGTCGCTGGTGGGCATTTCGCTGACGACGTTGGCTTGGCCACCGGGCGAATATTTGACCCGGCGACTAACCTTTGGAGCGCGACACCCGACATGTCCGCCGGCCGATGGTACCCGACTCTTACGACTTTACCGAACGGGAAGGTTCTCGTGCTCTCTGGCGAGGAGGGCGGAAGAGGCGATTACGCTCGCGTCCCCGAAGTCTACGATCCGGCGACGAACACCTGGTCTACTCTTCCTCTTGCGTCGCTTTCCTTACCATACTATCCGCACGCCTTCGTTCTCCCGAACGGGCGCGTTGCGGTGACAGGAACTGCGGAGGCGGCCGTATCGACTCGCGTCCTGGATGTTGCTACACAGACATGGACGATGGTTAGCTCCCAGCTGTTTGACGCCTATAGTTCCGCAATGTATCTCCCTGGCAAGATTCTAAAGACTGGCAAATCGACAAATTCGTTGGACTTGGTGCAGGCGTCTGCTGGTTCCTACGTCATCGACATGACGGCCGCATCTCCGATCTGGCGGCAAGTTCAGTCGATGGCATTTCGTCGGGCCTATCACGTCGAAACATTGCTGCCAGACGGCAGCGTTCTGGTCACTGGAGGAGGTCAAACCACCGGGGACTACGATATCCCTAACGCTGTCTACGCCGCAGAACTCTGGTCGCCGACCACGGAGACGTGGACGACACTGGCATCGATGCAGAAGCCGCGCCTCTATCACGGTTCCGCACTGTTGCTACCAGACGGACGGGTCCTAGTGACGGGTGGCGGTCGAAGTCCAGGACCGGACGTTCGGGATCAAGAGAATCTTGAAATCTTCTCGCCCCCGTACCTCTTCAAGGGAACACGACCGACGATTACATCGGCCCCGGCCAGCGCAGCACACAACCAACCGTTTGCTGTTTCTACCCCTGACGCCTCGAGTATCTCGAAGGTGGCGTTAGTTTCAATAGGAAACATGACTCACGGAATTAACATGAGCCAGAGATACATTCCTCTGTCTTTTGCTGCGAATGGCCCAACAAGCCTAACAGTCACGGCACCCGTTGATACGAATTTGGCGCCCCCGGGTATCTACATGCTATTCATCATCGACGCGCAGGGCGTTCCGTCGATCGCTTCGTTTCTGAGCTTTTGACGTAAAGCGAAAGCCTCTTGGCCAGTGTGAATGAGTGTAAGGCCTCGCCCTGGCCCGTCTGGGCAACCGGCTGACAATCGTTCACAGTCTCCGCGCGAGGAGGAGACGGATGGACGACGCGGTGCAGCGATTCCGACGACAGGCGGGGCAAGAGCTGGGTGCGCGGCAGGGGGCGGAGCGACGGTACTCCATCGGGCTGCGGCAGCAAGCGGTGGCGTACTGGCGCGCGCGTGAGGCGACGGGCGACGGGATGCGAGCGGTCGCCACGGCCCTCGGGATCACGCCCGTGAGCTTGCGCCGCTGGGCCCAGGATGCGCGGTTCCGTCCAGTGCGCCTCGTCGAGGCCGATGCGCCCGAGCGTCCGCGGCTCGTGGTCGTCGTCGACGCGACGGGCGTGCGCGTCGAGGGCGTGGACGTCGAGACCGCGGCACAGCTGATCGTGCGGCTGCGATGAGATGGGCGGGGCGACGAGTGACCGTCTACGCGCACAGCGTCCCGACGGACATGCGGAAGGGTTTCGACAGCCTCTGCGGCATGGTGACCGAGCGTCTGGCTCGGAATCCCCTGAGCGGCGACGTCTTCTTGTTTGTCAGCCGCGATCGGATCCGCGCCAAGGTGTTGCACTTCGATGGCACGGGCCTCTGCCTGTATGTGAAGCGCCTGGAGCGCGGGCGTTTCGCCGCATTGTGGCGGGACGAGGCCGAGGGCCCGATGACCCTGACGGTGTCGGAGCTGGATCTGTTTCTCGATGGCAGCGCCCTCGTGGGCCGGATGGCGCTCACGCCGCCGGCGCTCCCGCAGTTTTTGCTTGCCTCGGATCGGCGCTGATGATCTACTGCGCGCCATCATGGGGCCGTTGGCGCAGGAGCGCGACGTCGACACGCTGCGGCAGATCAGCCTGCTGCTCGAGCGCGAGAATCAGCGCCTCATCGCCAAGAATCTCCAGCTGACCGCCGAGCTCGCCCGCCTGCGTGGTCTGCCCGAAGGCGAGCAGCTGACCTTTGCCGTCGAGCAGACGCTGCAGGAGACGCGCGCCGCGATTCTCAAGGGCGCCCCGGCCGCCGTGCCGACGCCGGCACGACCGCCGCGACCGGGCCACGGGCCACGTGAGCAACCCGCGTTGCCGATCGTCGAGGTGCGGCACGAGCTGCCCCCCGATCAGCGGGGGTGCCCGGCGTGCGGCGGGACGCTCACGGAGCTCGTCGGCCAGTGCGAGACGGCCGAGCGCATCACCACGGTGAAGGCGACGTATCACGTCGAGTACCACGCCCGGCAGAAATATCGGTGCGCGTGCAACGGCGCCGTGGTCACCGCGCCCGCGCCGCCGGCACTGATCCCTGGCGGTCGGTACACACCCGCGTTTGCGGTCGGCGTGGCCGTCGCGAAGTACGCCGACCATCTGCCGCTCGAACGCCAGGTGCGGATGATGGCGCGCGACGGCCTGATCGTCGAGTCGCAGACGCTCTGGGATCAAATCCAGGCGCTGGCGCGGTGGCTCGAGCCCACCTACGAGGCGCTCGGTCAGCAGGCGCTCGCCGCCTCGGTGATCCATGTCGACGAAACCCGCTGGCCCCGGCTCGGGTCGGACGCGCCGGCGGCCGGCACGGTTTGGGGCGTGGCGACGCCGACCACCGCCTTCTATCGCATCTTGCCTGGGAAGTCGGCGGACGAGGGACGCCAGATCCTCGGCGGCTACCGTGGGACCGTCGTCGTGGACGGCTACGCCGTGTACGAAGTGCTCGCGCGCGATGGGCCCGACTTCGCGCTCGCGCACTGCTGGGCGCACACGAAACGCAAATTTGCGGCGAACGCGGCGGACTGGCCCACGGCGTGTGGCGAGATCGACGAGTTGATTGGCGACCTCTACGCCGTCGAGCGGCTTGTTCCGGGCCGGTTTCCCGGCGATGCCGCGGCACAGGCGCTGCGGCAGCAGCTGCGGCACGAGCGCTCGCGCGCCATCACCGATCGCATCAAAGCGTGGGCGACCGATCAAGTCGGCTTGCCGCGCAGTGAGCTGGGCAAAGCCGTCCGCTACATGCTTGAACGGTGGACCGGGCTCACCCGGTTCCTCGAGAACCCGTGCATTCCGCTCGACAACAACGAGCCGAGCGAGTACTGCGAGGCCCAGTCGTGGGCCGCAAGAATCACTACGGCTCGAAGTCGCTGCGCGGCACGCAGGTCGCGGCGCTCTTCTACACGCTGTGCGAGTCGGCGAAGCTCGTGGGCATCGACCCCCACACGTACCTGCTGACCGCCACCGTGGCCGCGCTCGCGGCCCCCGG
>DASUGD010000147.1:0-17558 GCA_036274195.1 Gemmatimonadaceae bacterium
CCCCATCCCCCATCCCCCATCCCTCATCCCCCATCCCTCATCCCTCATCCCCCAACCAGCCTCTCGTGCAGCAGACAGATGCTCCCCATCCACATCAACAGACCGTCCGCTCTGTTCCTCGCCGCCACGTCCATTCCGGCAATCGCGTCGAGCATCCTGACGACCTTCGCGCGATCGTAGATCCCCGGTCCGTCGAGCAGGGAGCTGCGCAGCGTGTCCTGTAGCATCAGGTACAACTTCCCGTCCTGCTGCACCGTCGCCGGCGGCGACATGAACGGGTGCTTCTGCCGGCGATACACCGTGTCCGTGATCACCGGGCGCGCGGCCTCGCGCAGCACCCACTTTTCCGTCATCCCGTTGATCTTCATCGACACCGGCATCCTCGCCACTGCTTCGACCAGGTGGTGATCGAGGAATGGCAGGCGGCCTTCCACCGAGTGCGCCATCTCCATCCGGTCACCCAGATTGCTCAGGATGTAGTTAGGCAGCATCGTCTTCGCCCAGACGTAGAGCGACTGGTTCACCACGTCGCGACCGCCTAGCTGCCGTTCCACATCCAGCGTGTCCATCAGCTGGCGGTACGTGTCCCGCTTGTCGTACGCGCAGCGGAACTCGTCGCTCGTCACCGCCAGGAGGCCGGTACCGATCTGCGACCACGTCTCGAGCTGCGACGGCACGAAGCCCATCACCCGCCTAACGCTTTCGATCTGCGCGCCGGGCTGCGGCATCAGGATGCCAGACGACACCCGGTTCGCCTGTTCGAGCTGGGCCAGGAGCTGCTGGCGCGTCTCCGGAGCCATGTCCTTGCTGCCGTAGAGCACCGCGTCGCGGCGGAAGTGCGGGTACCCCGCGAGAATCTCGTCGCTGCCCTCGCCCGTCATGACGACCTTGATCCCGTCACCGCGGACCGCTCGGCTCAAGAGATACTTCGCCACCACATGCGCGTTCGCGAACGGACGCTCGGCGTGATACAGTGCGTCGGAGAAGTGGTCGGCCGTGTGCTCGGAGCGGATGTCGATCCGGCAGAACTCCGCACCCGAGAGTGCCGCCTGGGCTTCGGCGATGGCCCCTTCGTCGTAGTCGGCGTGATCGAACGACAGCGTGTACGCGCGGAGCGGCCGGGGCGACAGCCTGCTCGCAACGCCGAGCACACTGCACGAGTCGATGCCACCGCTCAGGTAGCACGCCACCGGCACATCGGCACGCAGGCGAAGTCTGACGGCTTCGTTGAGCTCGTGCGCGAATCGCTCGACGTGCTCACGCGGATCGATCGACGTGCCGATCTCGTCCCCGCGCGGGTAGTCCCAGTCCCAGTACTGCACGATCCGCACGTGCTCGCCGTCGGTGACGAGGTAGCTCCCCGGCGGGACCTGGTAGACTCCGCGGAAGAGCGAGCGGTCGGGAGCGTGCGTGACGAAGTGAATGTCGTAGAGCGTATCGCGGTCCCACTCGAGTGGGACGCCGAGCTCCACGAACGCCTTCACCTCCGACGCCAGGTAGAAGGTACCGTCGTAGACGGTGTAATAGAGCGGCTTGATGCCGAAGCGATCGCGGGCGGCGAACAACACCCGATCCCTCTCGTCCCAGATGGCATATGCGAACTCGCCGCGGAGCTCGTGGACGGACGCCGCCCCTCTGTCCTCGTACAAGTGCAGCGCGATCTCGCTGTCGGAACGCGTGGTGAACGTGTGGCCGCGTTTTTGGAGATCGCCGCGGATGCGCTCGAAGTCGTAGAACTCCCCGTTCGCGACGACGTGCAGCCGTTTGTCTTCGTTCGCGATGGGTTGATCGCCTGTGGTCAGGTCGATGATGCTCAGCCGTGCGTGGCCGAGCCCGGCGCGACCGTGGGGGTCGACCCAGACGTGCTGCGCGTCCGGGCCGCGATGCCGAAGTCGCCTGGCCGACCGGTCGAGCGCCTGGGCCGACACCCCACCCTGGCGGCTTACAGCTGCTACGATGCCGCACATATATGAATCCTCCCGTGGCCGGCGGCGGAGTCGCCCGGCCAATCGCGGGTTAGAAAAATTTGATGCTGGACAAGATCCATATTCGGCGAATTCTTACAACCCGACCGGGGGTGGGATCGTCCCCTATCGATGGTCGGGTTTTCGTAGAACGGCAGTTCGTCGGCTGACGGGCCGCCGGCCGTACGGCTATCGGTCCGACTTGCGGTTATCCTCGGTGCTCCCTAGTGTCGCCACCACGCTGTTCCTTCCCCGTCTCCAGGAGTCTCCGGTGACTGACGGCAACGGCGGCCGCGATTTTTTCGCGGCGACGCTGTACGAGGCAATCCCCCAGGCATTCGTCGCGCTCGACGCCGAGTCGCGGTTCGTGTACGTCAACGCCAAGGCAGGCGCGATCCTGGACCGCGAACCGGCATCGCTCCTTGGCCGGACGGTATGGGACGAGTTCCCGGACGCTCGTAGGCGGCCGTTCGCCACTGCGTTCGAGCAGGTGAAGGCGACGAACATGCCGGTCGTTGCCGACGGTTGCTTCGCGCCGTGGGAGTGCGAGTGCACGAGCCGCCTGTACCCGTGCGACGGCGGTGTGCTGGTCGTCTTCGCCGAGGGGGTGTCGCTCGACCAGCGGAAGACGCATGGTGTGGAGC
Organism: Gemmatimonadaceae bacterium; assembly: GCA_036274195.1. Taxonomy (GTDB): domain Bacteria; phylum Gemmatimonadota; class Gemmatimonadetes; order Gemmatimonadales; family Gemmatimonadaceae; genus JAJKIV01. The sequence goes on from DASUGD010000147.1 coordinate 2,609, forward strand.
TATCGCGGTATCTGCGCGCGGTGCTCGACACGACACCCGAGTGCATCAAGGTGGTTGGACGCGACGGAACCTTGTTGGACATGAACGTCGCGGGCATCACACTGATCGGGGCCGAGTCGTTCGACGCGATCGCCGGCATCTCCATCTACCCAGCCGTGGTGGAGCACGACCGTGATGCGGTACGCCGCGCGATCGAGGCCGCGTGCGATGGCGAGCGCTCGAACCTCGAGTTCGAGATCGTGACGTTCACGGGGACGCGATGCCGTCTCGAGTCCCGTATCGGGCCGCTGCGCGACGAGAGCGGCGTGATCATCGCTGCGCTCTGCATGACGCGCGACGTCACGCAGGTCCGCGCCAACGAGGAGCGACTCCGCGAGAGCGAAGCACGCTTTCGCCGGCTCGTCGAGCGAGCACCGCTCGGAAGCTTCCTCAACGACGCCGACGGGAATACGGTGTACTGCAATCCCCGTCTTGCCGCGATCTTCGGCTGCCCCGCGGAGGAGATCGTCGCCGGCGGGTGGCGAGACTGCGTCCACCCGGCCGATCGAGACCGGCTCATGGCCGCCTGTCTCGCGTTCTATCGCGGCGACGACGACGAGATGCACTACGACTATCGCATCGTCCGGCCGGACGGCGCGATCCGTGACCTCGTCGTCGAACAGGTTCGGTTGCGCGCGCGCGATGGGAACACGGAGGGATTCATCGGCATCATCGACGACGTCACCGAGCACCGCGTGCTCGAGGATCAGCTGCGCCAGTCGCAGAAGCTCGAGGCGGTCGGCCGGCTCGCCGGCGGTGTCGCACACGACTTCAACAACCTCCTCACCGTGATCGCCAACTACGGCCAGTTCCTGAAGCAGGAGCTCGCGCCAGGAACACGCGGCCGTGCGGATCTGGAGGAGCTGCTGGGCGCGACGCGACGGGCGGCGTCGCTGACGCGTCAGCTGCTGACGTTCGGCCGGAAGCAGCCGTCGTCGCCGAAGCTGCTCGCGCCTAACGACGTAATCGTCGGCGTCGAGGACATGCTGCGCCGCCTCATCGGCGAGCACATCGCGCTGGTCACCGACCTCGAGCCGGGTGCCGGCCGTGTCCTCGTCGACCCGGGGCAGCTGGAACAGATTCTCGTGAACCTGGCCGTCAACGCACGCGACGCGATGCCGACCGGCGGGCTGCTGACCGTCGAGACGGCAGCCGTGTACCTCACGCAAGCGGAAATCCTGCAGCCAAGCGGCGACGGCTCGATTCCCGCGCTCGTCGGCGGCCCCGGGGAACACGTGGTCATCCGGGTGAGCGACACCGGCCTCGGCATGGACGACGAGACGCAGCGTCGCGTGTTCGAGCCATTTTTCACGACGAAGCCGCTGGGCCAAGGGACCGGGCTTGGCCTCGCCACGGTCTACGGGATCGTCGCGCAGGCCGGCGGGCGGCTGTGTCTTCGCAGCGCACACGGTCAGGGCACCACGGTGGAGGTCTATCTGCCGCGCCAGTGCGCCGAGGTGATGGAGCACGCGCTGCCCGATGCGCCTAACGTCGACGACGTGCGCCACGGCACCGAGACGGTGCTCGTGGCGGAGGACGAGGCGGCCGTGCGCGAGTCGGTGCGCCGGATCCTCGAGCGGGCGGGCTACCGGGTCATCGAGGCGCGCCATGGCGCCGACGCGCTGCTCCTGTGGCGTGAGCGGCGGGAGGAGATCGCGTTGGTGCTCACCGACCTCGTGATGCCGGAGATGCGCGGTACCGAGCTCGCGACGGCACTCCGCGAGATCGCGCCGGACACGAAGGTCGTCTTCATGTCGGGCTATGCATCGGATTCAGCGCGGGCGACGATGGCGCCGGACGACGTACTGCTCACGAAGCCATTCGACGCAGAAACACTGCTCCGGGTTGTACGGGACGCACTCGACGGCGTCGCACAGCGGACCTAGCAGCGGAGCCCGCAGCGGGCAGTTGCGTGCTGCTTGCCGCTGCGGGCTGCGGGCGGCTGCTGGGCTGGTAGCCGACGGCTGCGCGCTACTGCCGCGTGCTGCGCGCTGCTGCTATTAGCCCAACGAGCCGCCAGCCACCAGCCGCTGTGTCGCCAGTCGCCTAGCTTTCAGAGATGATCGAAGGACCGGTCCTCCTCTACGACGGCCTGTGTGGATTCTGCGATGGCACCGTCCAGTTCATCCTTCGGCATGATCGCCGCGGAGCGCTCCGGTTCGCGACGCTCCAGGGTGATTTCGCGCGTGAGGTGATCGCGCGGCACCCGGAGGTCGAGGGCATCGATTCGCTGGTGCTGGTCGAGCGCGATGTCGGCACGGGCAGAGAGAGAGTGTACGTCCGCTCCGAGGGCGCACTCCGCGTCGCGCGGTACCTGGGCGGCGGGTGGCACCTAACGCGCATCGTCGCGATCGTGCCGCGATCCCTCCGAGACTGGGCGTACGATGCCTTTGCGAGGATTCGATATCGCGTGTTTGGAAAGTACGACAGCTGCCCGATCCCGACTCCGGAACAGCGCGCGCGCTTCATCGGTTAGCGCGTTCATCGCCTCTCGCCGCACACGAGGGAGGCGGTTTCGTGATGCAAACGTCAATAAATCGATGGTGCCCCTTCGCGCGCAATCAGCGATTGAATCGCTGAGAGATCCGACCGTGGAGCGGTTTGACCGAGCAGTTTAACCGCGGAGGCCGCAGAGAGCGCGGAGAAAGGAGTGGGGAAACTCGCTATCAACGACGTCACCGGAGTAGTAGTGGACGCAGCATTGAAGGTTCACTCGGTGCTCGGACCGGGCCTGCTCGAGAGTGCCTACCAGGCGTGCTGGCATACGAGCTGAGAAAGCGCGGGCTCGAAGTCACTACGCAATTCGAGTTGCCCGTTGTTCATGACGGGATCAAGATCGACTTGGGCTACCGAGTCGACTTGCTCGTGGAAGGTTCTGTTGTCGTTGAGTTGAAGACGGTCTCCAAGCTTCTGCCGGTCCATGAAGCACAGTTGCTATCGTACCTCAAGGCGGGCGATTTTCGAGCTGGGCTTCTCATCAATTTTTGCGCGGCGAGGCTGAAGGACGGCATCAAACGCATGGTCAACATGCTGCCAGAGCCGTCCGAGACTTCTCCGTGACCTCTGCGACCTCCGCGGTTCAATAAAGCCTCTCGATAGGTTGCACCAAGGCGGGACCGGAGTGGTCAAGTCATGAATTCGCGTATATTCCCCGCCTCGACTACCTGTGAGATGACCATGGGCTTCGCCGAGTCTCTGCTGCCCGAATTCGACCAGGAGATGGCCACCACGCGCAGAGTGATCGAGCGCGTACCCACCGACAAGGGCGCCTGGAAGCCGCACCCGAAATCGTTCCCCCTCGGCCACCTCACCCAGCTCGTCGCCACGATGCCCGGGTGGATCACCAACATGGCGAGAACGACCGAGCTGAATCTCGCCGACTCGCCCGGCTACAGCCTGCAGAGCACCGCGTCGCTTCTCTCCACGTTCGACAAGCTCGTCGCCGAAGCGCGCGCCGCGATCGCCGGATTGAAGGACGCCGACGTCAGCGTGCCGTGGTCACTCAAGCACGGCGACCGCGTGCTGTTCACGAGCCCGCGAGGCGAGACCATCCGCTCGACCGTCAATCATCTCATCCACCATCGCGGCCAGCTCACCGTCTACCTGCGGCTCATCGACGTCCCGGTCCCGTCGATTTACGGCCCGACGGCGGACGAGCCGTGGGGGGCCTAACGGGAAAACGGGAAACGGGAAACGGGAAACGAGTGGAGAGCGAAGAACCCTCTGGGATGCTTTGTCTGGCAAGAAAGAGCCACGCGAGGGTTCTACGTCTCCCGTCTCCCGTCTCCCGTCTCCCGTCTCCCGTTTCCCGTTTCCCGTTTCCCGTTTCCCGTTTCCCGTTTCCCGTTTCCCGTTTCCCGTTTCCCTATTCCCTCCGCAGCGCCTCCAATGGATTCACCCCCGACGCTCGTCTCGCCGGCAGCCAGCTCGCCAACGCCGCAACACCGGTGAGCAGAAGGGGAACCCCCGCGAACGTCATCGGGTCGATCACGCTCGGGCTATACAAGACACCGTGCAGTAGCCGACTCGCGGCGAGCGCGCCGCCAATGCCGATGATCGCGCCGACGACCACCAGGCTGAGCCCCTGCTTCATGATCATCCCCACCACGTCGCCGCCTGCCGCGCCGATCGCCATCCGAATACCGATCTCCCGCCGGCGCTGGCTCACCGTGTAGGCCATCACGCCGTACATCCCCACGCTCGCCAGCACCAGTCCGAGGAGCCCGAACACGCCAAGCGCCGCTCCCGCCAGTCGCGCCGGCATGAGTGCGATTCCGAGATGGCGCGTCATCGTCCGGATGTCGCTGACCGGCAGCGTTTCGTCGAACGATGCCGCTGCCGACCGAAGCAACGGCGCGACCACCTGTGGGTCCCCCGTCGTCCGAATGACGATGGACATCGACTGGGACCAGTGCTGCGCCTGCGCGAGGTAGTAGAACGGCGTCGGCGGCTCGCCCAGCCGCTGGTATTTGCCAGTCGGGACCACACCGATGACCGTGTGCTCCTTCCCCCCGTACTTCACCGTCTTCCCGACCGGGCTCGTGCCCGCCCAGTACTTCTTCGCCATCTGCTCGTTCACGATCATCACAGGCACGGATGCCGTGTCGTCCTGCTCGGTGAACGCGCGACCTTGCTTCAGCGGAATTCCCATCGCCTCGAAGTAGCCAGGCATCACCCGCGTGTTCTGCAGTGACATGTTCTCGTTCTTCGAGGGCGTATAGCCGGCGATCTCCACGTACGAATCGTTCTCGCTGAGGCCGAGCGGCACGTTATCGACGAAGCCGACGGCCTTCACGTTCGGGTTGTCCGCGAGCTTCTCGCGCAGACGACGATAGAGCTCCTCGCTGCGCGCGCGGTTGTACCCCTGTAGTCCCGGCGCCAGATCGGCGATCAGCAGATTCTCGGCGACGAATCCCTTGTCCACCGTCGTCACGTTCTGAAGGTCGCGGAGGAAAAGACCCGCGCTCACGAGTAGCACGATGGACAGCGCCATCTGCGCCACGACGAGTCCCTTGCTGGCGCGCGAGCGCGACTGGCCGGCAGGCGCCTCGCCCTTGAGCGCCGGGATGAGCGACGGGTTCGTTGCCTGAAGCGCGGGAGCGAGCCCGAACAGGAGCCCGGTGAGCAGCGAAACACCGAACGCGAACGCGACGACGAGTGGGCTCAGATGGAGATCGGCGCTGAAGTCCACGGACATTGGCAGCTGGATCCTGTTCGCGAGCTTGATGACCCACCACGCGAGTCCGACGCCAGCGAGTCCCGACACGCCGGCGAACAGGAGACTTTCTGTCAGCAGCTGCTGCACGAGCCGCGAGCGCTTGGCGCCGAGGCTGATTCGGACCGCCATCTCACGAGCGCGGTCACGAGCGCGCGCGAGGAAGAGATTCGCCACATTCACGCACGCGATGAGCAGCAGAACGCCAACGACCGCCATCACGACCGAAGAGAGCGCGACCTGCGCGCTCCTGAACGTGGGATGGATACCGGCCTCGGACTGGAGCACGATGTTGATCTCGCTCTGCTCGTAGTCCTGCGGGTGCTCGGCGCGAAGACCCGCGATCAGCGCTTTCATCTGCGCATTCGCCTGAGCGAGCGTCACTCCGGGCTTGAGGCGGGCGACGAGGTTGAACGAGTTGCTGCTGCGATTCGTGTATCCATCGCGCTGCCCCGGCCGGATGTCGTCGTATTGGGTCAGCGGAACCCACATGGCCGGGATGACGAGCGGCTGTGCGCCGCGGAATTCTTGAGGGGCAACGCCGATGACGCTGTAGCTGCGGCCGTTGAGAACGATCGTCCGGCCGACGATCTTCGGGTCCCCTCCGAACGCACCCTTCCACGTCGACCAGCTCAGCACGGCGACCGGGTGCGCTCCGCGCCCCGTGTCCTCGGCCGGGACGAATGTCCGCCCGAGCGCCGCGTTGACCCCGAGCACCGAGAAGTGATTCGCGCTGGCCATTACGCCGAGCACGCGCTCGTTGCGCCCGCCGGTCGCGAGATTCATGGTCTCGAAACTCCACAGCATCACGCCGGAAAACGTGTTGCCGGAGCGTTCTCGCACATCGAAGTAGTGCGGAATGGAGCTCGAGCCGAAGTTCTCCCCGCGATAGGTGCGGTAGAGCTGGACCAGCTCGTTTGGAGCGCGGGTGCCGGGCAACGGGCGAAGGAGAAGCCCGTCGATGACCGAGAAGACCGCCGTGTTGAGCCCGATCCCGAGCGCGAGCGTCACGACCACGACGCCCGTGAACAAGGGATTCTTGACCAAGACGCGTACGGCGTATCGGATGTCGTCCAGAATGGTGCGCATAGCGGCCTGCGATGGTGCCAGCGTTGAAGGAGGCGCGGAGGTCTCCTCCCTACTGCTCGGCGGCCATTCTGGTTTCTCGTTGGAGAGGCCCGGTTCCCCGTTCCCCCGTTCTCTGTCGCCTGTTCCCTCGATTCCCGATTCCCTACGGAAGTACCCGCCTCGGATCGATACGCACGACCCAGAGGCCCGTGACCATGTCGTTGACGTAGGCCAGGCCGTTCTTCACGACGACGCCCCAGGTCATCGTCCGGTTCGGGACGACACCCGTCGTGTCGACCTGCCAACCGCAGTTGTGAGTTGCTTGGTCCTGAGCAGCTCTCTTCCGGGGATCAGTCGTCGTGGCTGCGCTCGTACCTGAGCTGCTCGTGCGCCTTGTCCTTCGCCTGGGCAGCGTCGCGCCGTTTCGCCGCGCCGAGTGCGCGAGCCCGTGTATCGTCCGAGCTCACCGCGGGCAGCGAAAAGATCCGCTCGAGGTCTTCACTCCCGCACGCGGCGCACGCCGGCGTCTCGCCGCCGCGAACGAGCGTCTCGAACAGCGTCTGGCAACTGCTGCAGCGGTACTCGTAGATCGGCATGACGTCCCGTCGTTGGCGCCCGGCCTAATCTGCACGCAGAACCGTATTGGGGTCCACCCGGGTCGCTCGCCGCGCGGGCAGTCCGCTCGCCACGATCGCCACCAGCACGAGCACGCCGCCAACGGTCCCGAACACGCGAACGTCCGTGGCGGACTGCGCGAACAGGAGCGGCTGCACCCACCGCGCGGCCAGCAGCGCCAGCACCGTGCCGAGCGTGACACCGGCCACCGCGAATCGCACGCCCTGGCCAACGACGAGCCTAACGACATCCCGCGTCTGCGCACCCAGGGCGACGCGAACGCCCAGCTCCTGCATCCGTTGCGCAACGTTGTAGGCGACAACACCGTAGAGTCCCACGGCCGCCACGACCAGCGCGAGCACGCCGAACGCCACGAACATCGTGGCGCCCACACGCCACGAGCGACGCTCGCCGTTCACCACCGCGCTCAGCGGCCGCACGGTCACGTACGTCTGACCGGGCATGACGGACTGCAGTGCCGCCCGCACACGTTCCGCCGAGGCCGAAGGGTCACCGCGCATTCGGAGCATCACCGCGTAGCCGGCAGCGGGACGGAACTGCTCGATCGGCACGTAGTACCGGTTCGGCGCGTCTTCCGCGAGGCTCACGTGCGCCACGTCCTCGGCGACCCCGACGACCGTCGTACACGGCATGGTGTCTGCCCCGACCCGCATGCACTGACCGATCGGATTCGCGTCAGGCCAGAGCACGCGCGCCATGCTCTCGCTCACCACGGCGACGCGGGGGCTCGTCGCGCGATCATCGTTGGTGAACCCGCGGCCGCGAAGGATCCGCGTGCCCATCGTCCTGAAGTAGTCCGTGCTGCCCTGCTGGTAGGTCATGAGGCCAAGACCGCGGGTCGACGGCACGCCGGGCACGAACACGCCAACGGCTGACGTCGTCCAGAACGGCACGCTGCTGATCCACGCCGCCGACTCGACGCCGGGAATATTCTGCGCAGTCGCGAGGAGCTGACGGCCGAGGCGTGCCTGAGCGCTGTCGCTCATGTCGGCGCCGCGAAGATTGCGCCGCACGATGAGGAGGCGGTCGGCGTCGAACCCCATGCGCTTCTCACGCACGTGCTCGAGGCTCCGGACGAACAGCCCCGCGCCCACGAGCAGGACCATGGACAGCGCGCCCTGGGCGACGAGCAGCGCACCTCGAGCACGCGAGCGTTGATACGAGCCTTCGCGAGGTCCGCTCTTGAGCGCGGACGCCACGTCGGCTCGCACGCCGAAGAAGACCGGGGCGAGTCCGGTGAGCAGCGCTGCACCCAACGCCGCGAGCAACGCCACCACCAGTGTCCGGCCGTCGGTCACGACATCCGTCGGTCCGGTCTCTCCGATGAACAACCGCCGCAGCACGGCTCCGCCCCACTGCGCCACCGCAAGCCCAGCCGCGAATCCGAACAGCGACAGGACGATCGTCTCGGTGAACGACTGGGCAACCAGCCGCCGCCGGCTCACACCTAACGCGACGCGAAGCGCCAGCTCACGCCGGCGGCGCAGCGCTCGCGCCAGAAACAGGTTCGCAACGTTCGCGCACGCAATGAGCAGGACGACAACGGCCACACCGCTCACCCATACGAGCGTGCGCGCCTCGAGTCCAGGGTCCGGCCCGGCAGCTGACCGCAGCGATGACGCGACGGCACGAGGCCTCGCTTCGCTCACCGCCTCGAGCGATCGATTCTCCCCACGCTCGGCGTTCCAGCTTCGCGCGTAGGCGTTGGTGAGATCGGCGTTGGCGGCCGCGACGCTCACGTCCGCCTTCCGCCGCACCATCATGTTCATCCATCCCCAGTAGTAGTGAATGAAGTAGCTCTTCCCGTCCTCGCCAGGCAGGTTGCCGGCGTAGGCCGTGATCGGGACGTACACGGCGGGAGCCTCGTCCTCCGCCACGCCCGTGAACCCACGCGGCGCGACGCCGACGATGGTCGCCGTGATGTTCCCGACCTGGATCGGCTCGCCGAGCACGTTGCGGCCGCCGAAGTCGCTCTTCCAGAAGCCGTAATCGAGCACCGCCACGCTCGCACCGACTGGTGTCGTATCCTCCGCGGCGAGGAAGAAGCGCCCGAGCGCGGGGCGCGCATCGAAGAAGCCGAAGAAACTTGCGCTCACGGCGGCAATCGGGCGTTCACGAGCCGCCTCTCCCGTTCCGATCGCTTGGGCCCCGTGGGCGTACGCCGCGGTGGCGGAGAAGGACGTTGTCCACCGTCGAAGGTCCAGATAGCGCGTGTACTCGATGGACTCACGCGTGATCTGCCGGTCCTGTTCCTTGTACTGCAGGTAGACGCGATGCACGCGTCCCGCATCACGGAGGTACGCGTGCGGCCGAAGCATCAGCCGGTCGATGACCCCGAACATCGCCGCGTTCGCACCGATGCCGAGGCCGAGCGTGACGATGGCGCCGAGAGTGAAGCCAGGCGATCGCCGGAGCCCGCGCATCGCGTAGCGGATGTCCTGCTGCAGATGATCGAGCCAGGGCACAGACCACCGGTCGCGCGACTCCTCGCGGACCCTGGTCACGTTGCCGAACCGGCGGCGCGCGGCCCAGCGTGCCTCCACTGCGTCGTCACCGGCGTGCGTGTCGCGCTCGAGCTGCGCGCGATGGAACTCGAGCTCCTCGCGCAGCTCGGCATCCAGGCGATCGCGACGGAACCAGTCGACGATTCGTGCAAGCCATTCACGCATGGCGTCTCTCGTGGCGTTAGGCGGCTGGTGGGTGCCGATCTCAGGCTGGCCGCATGACGCGGCCGATCGCGTCCAGCAGCTCGGCAAATCCCGCTTCCTGTAACCCAAGCTGTCGTTGGCCGAGCGGCGTGATGGTGTAATACCGCGCGCGCTGGTTGTTCGGCGTCTGCCCCCACTGCGCCTTGATCCAGCCCTTCTGTCGCATGCGCTGGAGCGCCGGGTAGAGCGACCCTTCCTCGATCCGGAGGACGTCGCGGGAGAGGCGCTGGATGTGCTGGGCGATGCCGTAGCCGTGCATCGACTGCACGGCCAGCGTGCCGAGGATCAACATGTCCAGCGTCCCGGGGAGCAGGTCGCGCTTGTTGGCAGGCGTCATCGCAGGCACATAGAAAGTCTAGGGGGTAGACAAACTATGGCCTGCGACCCGCTTCCGCGCAATCCCGTTCAGCGGACGACCGGGCGTTCGTCGGTGCCAGTTCGTGACGGTTTGAGCGCGGCGAACGACGCCGCGGGCTCGCTCGACGCTTCGACCCGACCACTCAGCCGCCTCGCCCCGAGCGCGGCCGCGACGGACCGTGCGATCTCACGCGCGGGACCGATCGTCGACGCAAGGTCGTCGGGCTGCTTGCCCGCCGACGCCCCGGACCAGAGGCGGCGCCCGGTGCGACCATCGAATAGCATGGCGGTAATGAGAACCCTGCCGTCGTCATCGGAGCGACGGACGTCCCCCAGCAGAACGACATCCGCGCCGGCTCGTCTGGCGATGTCGATCATGTGGCCGCTCGGTGCGTCGCAACCGCCGGCGACGTTCGGGGCGATCACGATGCCCTCGAAATCGCGAAGCGCGACGGCGACTTCTTCCCCGACGGTGTCGCTGCCGGTATCGACCACCGGGTGTGCGCACACGTTCACGAACGGGATCACGGCCACTCGGCGGCCGATGACGCGCACGCGATGGGATCCACTGATGAGCGAGGCGATGAACTCGCCCGCCGTGGAGTGACGGCGGTCGCGCGACTTGTCCAGCGCACGCAGCAGCGCCGCATCGAGCCTGGGCGGCATCCCCGCGCAGAGGGACGCGAGCGGCCGGGGACGCGCCGAGAGCTGTTGTCGCATCACGGCGTTAGGCGTTCCGAGGAACGGCGGGCGTCCGCTCAGCATCTCGTAGAGCATACACGCCAGACTATAGATGTCGCTGCGCCCGTCGATCTCGGCCTCACCCTCCACCTGCTCCGGGCTCATGTAGTGGAACGTGCCGAGGGTGAGCCCAGGCAGCGTACGCCGCGGGGTTTCGACGCGATCCATCGCCAGCGCGATGCCGAAGTCGAGCACGAGAGCGCGGGCGCCGTCGAGGATCACGTTCTCGGGCTTGATGTCACGATGCACGATCTGATGGCGGTGCGCGAAGTGCAGCGCGCGCGCGACGTCCTCGGCAATCCGAAGCGTGTCGGCAAGCGGGATGCGTCCCAGGCGCGACAGTCGGGCGCGCAGCGTTTCGCCTTCCACGAATGGCATCACGTAGTACGGAATGCCGTCGATGTCCCCGGAGTCGTACATGGGGACGATGTTCGGATGGCGCAGCTGCCGGACGACGTTGATCTCGGCCAGGAAACGTTCGGCGTTGACGGTCGCCGCCATCTCGTCGCGGAGCACTTTCACCGCGACACGGCGCCCTGAACTCTGATCTTCGGCGAGGTAGACGCAGGCGGCCACACCGCTCTGCAGCAGTCGCTCCACCCGATAGCGGTTTCGGAGCGCCTCGGCCGTCATGGTGAAATGTTCGCTGAGCATGTCCATCCGTCCATCGGCACCCGAGCTCGGCGCTCGGTCGATCGCGACTGGACGTCGCACAATCGAGCGGCGCGAGTGCCCTTTGCCAGACCGACCGAAGGCGGATCATCCGATTCGCCCCGATCCTCCGGGTCCTGGGGGATTAGACGGATACGTTTCGCGTTTTCCTCCAAGTGGTATTGTCGCCGATGTGTGTGATTTTCGACCGATTTTCCGTACAGACAAGCGAGCGGCAGTACTCTTCCATGCCCAGCGAGCGAGGCGTTAACGTTGGTCGATGAAAGCAAGGCGAGCGGCCGTCGTCATTCCACAGTAAAGCGGCGCAGCCGGTAATGAAGGGTCGCGTCAGCCTGAGCGCGCGCTTGTGCGCCAGCCTCGTTCTCGTCGTGGCGTGTCGGGCCGCTCGCGATGACGCATCTGGCGCCTCGCAACTCGAGCGTGCCCTGCTCCGCGACCGGTTAATGGCCGCCGCGCTTGCCGGGGAGGCCAAGTGGCACCCGTGTGATACTACCAACGGGTCGGCGAGCATTACGCGCGAGCGGTGCGGCCAGGCGCCCGCGGCACGCGCCAAGAGTCTCAAACGCATCAACGTTACCGTCCGTGGCGCGCGGACCTGGCTCGAATCGGACTCCACTCCCCGCGCGCTCCACGCGGACGGGCTCATCGCCCTTCAATCGCTGGAGACCAATCCACGAAGTATCGACCGGGCGGTCGAGGCCCTGGAGCGAGCGAGTCTCCTTGCGCCGACCAATGCCGGGTTCCTGAACGACCTCGCCGCCGGTTACGTCGCCCTGGCGGAGCGGGATCAGCAGCTTCTCCCGATGCTCGAGGCTCTCGACGCCATCGAGCGGGCGATGGCGTGCGACAGTACGGTCGCCGCCGTCCTGTTCAATCGAGCACTCATCCTCGAGCGGCTCTACCTGCTGAAGGACGCGGAGCGAGCCTGGGAGCGGTACACGGCCGTCGAGCGGCGCGAGGAATGGAGATCGGAGGGTGAAGCGCGATTGCGACTCGTTCGCGCACGCCTGGCCGTCGATGCGAGGCCCGAAGCGATCGACTCGCTGGCGGCGCGAGACGATAGCTCCGCACGTCGCGAGCTTCGCACGCGCATCGAGCGCTGGCCGGAGGGTGCGCGCGACGCCTCGTTCACGTTGCTTCGCCGATGGGGCAGCGCTGTCCAGACCGGCGACAGCGCCGGTGCGGCGGACGCGTTACACCGGGTGCGTGCGATCGCCGAGGTGCTTGGTACGATGAACGCGGATCAAACCGTGATGCTCGCGGTCCGCGCCATCGAAACGCACCAACAGGACGGTCATCGCCTGGCGGCCCTCGCTCGCGCGCACGTGGACTTCAAGGACGGCCTGGATCTCCAGTTCCAGGCTGCGCAGGACGATGCGGTGACAGTCCTCGCTCGCGCGCAACCACCGCTAGAAGAGGCGGGCTCGCCGCTGGCCCAATGGGCCGAGCTGTACCGCGGGGCGGCGGAGATCTTTCGTGGCCACTACGCCATTGCGGACCGGCTGCTGGACCACGTGAAGCGCACGACAGGCCCCGAGCAGCCAGCCGTCGTCGGGAAAGCTCTCTGGTTACTCGGCGTTTCACAGCTGCTTCGCGGAACCTACGATGTCGCGAACCAGCGCTACCGGGAGGCAAGACCATTCTTCGAGAGAGCGAGCGAGCCGGAGAACCTTGGCGCCATCTCGTATCTCCTGGCAGAGGGCCTCCAGTTCTCCGGACAGGTCCCTGCTGGACAGAGCGAGGCGCTCCTCGGGCTCCGGCTTCTGTCACCATTTCGCTGGTCATCCCACCTCAACAACCACCTAACGACCGTCGCCTCCTACGCACGCGCCGACGGCTTGAGTCACGCCGCGTTGGCCATCATGGACGAGGCGCTCGATGTCGCGCAAACGCTCGATCGCCCCCGTTTGATCGCACTCGCCCGCGTGGCGCGGGCGGACGACCTCATCGCCCTCCGACATCTGGATGCGGCCCGCGCAGAGTTCGATGAGGCGCTCCGGTGGGTGGACAGGATGGACGAGGGCGCGGGGCGTGATCGCACGCTCGCCGATGTGCTCCTGGTTCGTGGTGAGATCGAACGAGCCGAGGATCCGCGAGCCGCGTTGGCCACGCTGGCACACGTGGCGAGCATCTATCGAGGACTGAAGACGGACGGGCATCTCGCCGGTGCGCTGTACCAGGAAGCCGTGGCGGCGCGGGCGGCCGGCGACGGGGCGGGTGCCCGCGCTCGGCTGCAGGAAGCCATCGATGCCATCGAGCGACAGAGCGCAGCCTTCGCGACGCCGGAGACGCGGGCGTTGCTGTACGAGACGGTCGAGCGTGTCTTCGACGCGACGATACGGGTCGAGCTCGCGAACAACAGGCCCGACTCGGCGTTCGCATATCTGGAGCGCGGGCGCGTCGCCGCGTGGGCGCCGGACACACGCCTCGGGCTCGGTCAGGGACGCTCCCCTCCGAGCCTAACGCGAATCCGCAGGCTGCTACCCGCCGACGCGGTGTTCGTCGAATATGCGCTGCTGCCTGACACACTCGCGATGTGGATCGTGTCATCTCGCGCCTCGCGGTCGTATGCGGTAGGGGTACGTCGCGACTCCGTCGCTCGACTCGTCGACCGGTTCACCCGCGAGATGGGCGACCCGGATGTCACGCGTGCGAGTGCGCGGACGCGTTTGTTCGATCTGCTCGTGGCTCCCTTCGCGAGCGAGCTGGCGAGGGGCGGGGAGCTTATCGTCGTGCCGGACCGGGAGCTGGCACGCGTGCCGTTCGCTGCGCTCTGGAATCACGGCACCGGTCGATACGTGCTCGAGGATTTCCGAGTTCGCACGCTGCCGAGTGCTGCGTTTCTGCTCGCCGCATCCAGGACTTCGCGGCGCGATTCGCGTTCGAGTGCGCTCGTTGTCGGGAACCCCAAGCTCGACGCCGCGTTGGCGGCGGAACTTCCACCGCTCCCTGGCGCTTTCCGCGAGGCCGAGCAGGTCGCTCGACGCTACGAACGGCCGCAACTCCTGACTGGCGCCGAAGCATCGCGCGATCGAGTGGTGGAGCTCCTTCCGAAGTACGGCGTCTTTCACTTCGCCGGTCACGCGGTGGCGAATGGCGATCAACCCGAGCTATCGTACCTCGCTCTCGGCAGCCAGCGCTCCGACGAGGACGGAACGCTCCACGCCGGCGAAATTGCAAAGCTGCGGCTGTCTAATCTGCGGATCGTCGTGTTGTCAGCCTGCAGCACGCTCAACCCGCGGCGGAGCCGTATGGGTGCGATCGCCGGACTCGCGTACAGCTTCCTGCGGGCTGGCGCACCCGCCACGGTGAGCACGCTCTGGGACGTGGACGACAACGTGACAACAGATCTGCTGGTGTCATTCCACAAGGGCTTCTCAGCGGGTCTGCCTGCGGCCGAGGCGCTCCGGTTCGCGCAGCAGGAGGCGCTTCGCTCGAGTCGCCCGGAGCTGCGGTCTCCGAAGGCTTGGGCGGCGTTCGTCTACACAGGCCCTTAGTCAGACAACCACGTTAG
>DASUGD010000148.1:0-4592 GCA_036274195.1 Gemmatimonadaceae bacterium
GGCGGCGGGAATCACGAGGGCGTGCTCAACGACCTCTGGTCGTGGGACGGCACCTCGTGGAAGAAGCTCGCGGACAGCGGTCCGGAGCCGCGCGTCATGGGTTACATCGCGTACGACAAGCAACGTGATCGCATTGTGCTCTTCGGCGGGCGTCGCGGCGTTCCCGACAACTCGGATCTCGCCGACACATGGGAATGGGACGGCGCGACGTGGCGACGCGTCAGCCCCTGATCGCGGCGGTCGGGCCTAACAAGTCCATTGCCGCGCGATACAGCCGCGCGCGGAGTGCCGATCGTTCGGCGAGACGCGTCACGTAGCGCACGGCGATCTCCGTCCCGCCTGGGATGGGCCTCAAGGTCACCGTCGGTGCCGCCGTCAGAGACGCAAACTGCGGGGTGCGGCGCGCGCCCTTCCAGTCGGCCTCGGCCTGCGAGACGCTCTCCTGCGTCGCCTCTTCGACCTCACCGCGGAGCGCCTCGCTGATCGGATACGGATCGCGTCCCTCCGGCACCACGATCTGAAGCTCGTCCCACAACCACTGGCCCGTCGTCGAGAAGTTGAAGTAGTGGCCTTCGATGGCAAAGCTGTTGTTGAACGTCACGCGACGCCCGGTGGGCTGGCTCGAGCCACTCCAGTCACCCGTCTCGAGCAGCACCGTCTGAAAGATTCCGACCTCGGTCGCCTCGCCGGTGACGCCGTTGATCTCGACGAGATCGCCGGGCCGGATTCCGTCCGCCCCGAGGAGCACGAACCACCCGATGAAGCCGACGATGAAATCCTTGAGCGCGACGGTGAGCCCAGCGCCCGCGAGGCCGAGGAACGTGCCGAGGTTGCTCGGTGGCCCGAAGATCACGAGCAGCAAGGCCAGGATCGTCAGCACCTGGAGTGTGACGCGACTGACCATGCGAAGCGTGTGCATGCGCCGGCGATCCACCGACAATCGCGACGTCGTTCGCTCGCTCCACTGCAGCAGCAGGACGCCGATGAACGCGACGATGAGCAGAGTCACGACGCTGCGCAGTGCGCGGTTGACCGCGGCTCGCTCCTGCGCGCGGACGATCGTCGTCCACGTTGCGAGCGCGCCGGCCAACTGTTCCTGATTGTCGACGCGACGGTCGAGCGTGGCGCGCGACTTCTGCCGCATCGCCTGACGGCGCGCCTCGGCGAGCAGGGCTGCCGTGGAATCGGACGACATTGCCGTGTCGTGCGATGCCTGCAGCCGTCGAGCGGCGCGCGCTTGAATCGAATCGTGTCGCTGGTGGAGGACCGTCGCCGTCGAGTCAGCCGACGTCTCCGCCCGCTCGAGCGCGAGGCGCTTGTCGCTCACCGCCCGCCACTCCAGCACGTGCGACAGCAATCCAGGCTTGATGACGAGTGGCGTGATCGCAATGCGCAGCGTATCGGACGACTGAGATGCCGCCTCGTGTTGGCGAATCATGTCGTCGAAACCCGATTGCGGATTGCCGCCCACGCTGATCAGGTCCTGCTGCGCGTCGTCGACTGCGTCCCGGTCGAGCGTCGCGATCGCCTTCGCCAGCTCGAGCTGATCCTCGAGGCGCGGCGCTTCGGTGACGCTGGCTTTCGCGACGGCGGCCGTGAGCCGGTCGACGGCCGCCTTGTCCGCGGCGAGCGTCTTCAGTGCTTCCTGAAGGCGGGCGTTGATCTGCTGCGCCTCGGGGGTGGTGGCAGCGGGACGCGCCGCCATGCGCCACACTGCCTGGGCGAACGCGAGATTGCTTGCCTTGTCAGCTAGCCGTAGCGCCGTCTGGGCCGGCTCACGCTCTTCGGGCGACGTCGGCATGCGCAGCAGCGCCTTGATGGCTTCGAGCGAGGCGTCGTTGACCGCGAGCGGTCCCTGCCCTCGCGCGTCTGGCGCCACCTTCGCGGCGGGTCGCTCGGGGCGCGTCAGGAACAGGCCGTAGACCGCCGCGACGAGGAGGGCGGCGAGCAGGACGAGACCGATGTGCTTCCGGAAACGCATCGAGTCGAAATCAACTGGGGACGAGGACTGAACGGCCGGGACGTCGGGACTCGGCCGGCATACTATTAGCGACGAGGAGATCGCCTCTCCGGTAATGGCATGCTGGTGTTGCTCAACAACGGGGACTGGGGACTGGGGACTGGGGACTGGGAACTGGGAACTGGGAACTGGGAACTGGGGCCCTCTATTGGGAGGACGGCGATTCCTCGCCTCCGCGCCTGCGGCGCTCCGCTCGGAATGACGCGCTCTTTCCGTTTCCCGTTTCCCGTTTCCCGTCTCCCGCAGTCCCCCGTCGCCCGTCCCCCGTCCCCGGCAGTCGCCAGTCGCCCGTCGCCCGTCGCCCGTCGCCCGTTCACCTAAGGAGCCGACTCAATGCCCCGCCTCCTCGTTCGCGGATTCACGATCTCTCTCGACGGATACGGGGCAGGTCCACTTCAGTCGCTGAAGGAGCCGCTCGGTGTCGGCGGCGAGGAACTTCACGACTGGCTGGTCACCACCCGAACCTTCAATCGCATGCAGGGCAAGGAAGGTGGGACCACCGGCATCGATGAGGACTTCGCGGCTCGGTCCATGACCGGCTTCGGCGCGTGGATCCTCGGCCGCAACATGTTCGGCCCGATCCGCGGGCCGTGGCCCGACGAATCCTGGCGCGGCTGGTGGGGCAAGAATCCACCCTATCACGCGCCCACGTTCGTTCTGACGCATTACCCCCGGCCGCCGCTGGAGATGGAGGGCGGGACCGTCTTCCATTTCGTGACCGACGGAATCCATGCGGCGCTCGAGCGCGCCCAAGCCGCGGCAGGTAACCAGGACATTCGCCTCCTCGGTGGTGCCGAGACGATTCGCCAGTATCTGCAGGCCGGGCTGGTGGATGAGATGCACATCGTGGTCTCGCCGATGCTGCTCGGGTCCGGGGAGCACCTGCTGGCAGGCCTCGACCTCCCGGCGCTTGGCTACCGTTGCACGGAGTGCGTCCCCAGTCCGAAGGCGGTGCATTATACGATTGCGCGAGCCTAACGGTGGGATGAGGGAAACGGGAAACGGGAAACGGGAAACGGGAAACGGGAAACGGAGAACCCTCGGGATGCTTCTTCTGGAAAGAAGGGCATCCCGAGGGTTTTGATCAGCCAGCGGCCAGCACGAGCGGCCAGCAACCAGCCGCCGTTTAACCGTTTCCCGTTTCCCGTTTCCCGTTTCCCGTTCTCCCGTATCGTGCCAAGAACGTCTCGACGCCATCGCGCGCACACGCGATGATCGCGGCCTTCGATGGAATCGTCCCCACGAGCATCGCGCGGTCGAGCAGCTCGCCCGCCACGAGATATGCGAAGTGCGCGGCGGCTCGACGGGCGTTGTCGACGCGAAGTAGTCGGCGACGAGCCAGCTGCGCGAAGCCCAACGCCAGCGCACCGAGAACCTGAGCGGGTGCGCGATCGAAATACTCGGCGCCCAGCCTCGGGAACGCACGCGCCTCGCCGATGAGGAGTCTTCGGAGCGCGATGACCTCGGGGCGCACGATGCCGAGGGCCAGTCGGCGAGCCAGGTCGTCGAGGGTGACTCGAAGGTTCGTCGCGGTGACGCCGACGGTGAACTCCTCGTGCAATCCGTGCGCGAACGTCTCCGCGTAGGCGAGGACATCCGCGACGATCTGGCGAAAGAGGGCGTCCTTGCCGCCGTAGTTGTTGTAGACGGTGCGCTTCGTGAGCCCGGCCGCCGCGGCGATCTGTTCCATGGTCGTCCCCGCGTAGCCGTGGCGCAGGAACAGCGTTCGTGCGGCGTCCACGACGGCGGCGCGGGATCGGACGACGCGCGGGTCATCCGCGCGCGGCCCCGGAGCACTCGGCCGACGCCGTCCCCGGGGCACGTTCCTGGATATTGCACTCATCGGTAAAGTATTATACCGTCCAGGCGACAAATCCGCGCGCCCCGGGAGGCACGAATGACGTCCAGCGGTCAGGCCGATGCGACGGCCACCAATCGGTTGCTTGGGCTGGGCGTGCTGGCAGGCCCGATCTATCTCGTCGTCGGCATCGCGCAGGGACTGCTCCGAGATGGCTTCGTCTTCGCGCGGCACCCGCTCAGCGTGCTCGCGAACGGGCCTGGTGGATGGGTCCAGACGGCGAACTTCGTCGTCACCGGCCTGATGGTCGTCGCGACCGCCATCGGGTTCCGCCGCGCGCTCGCGCCGAGGTCACGCGCGGTGAGCTTGTTCCTCGGCGCCTTCGGCGCCAGCATGCTGGTAGCCGCCGTGTTCCGAGCCGACGCGATGGATGGGTTCCCCGTCGGAACGCCTAACGGGCCGCCGACGACCATCAGCACCACGGGGCTGGTCCACTTCGCGGCCGGCGGGCTCGGGTTCATCTCGCTCGCCGTGAGTTGCCTGGTCGCGGCGTGGGTCATGTCGCGCCGGAACGTTCCGTCGCTGGCTCGCCTTTCGCTGCTGGCGGGGATCATCATCCTGCTGGGTTTCTTCAGCGGCATGGTCATCCCGGGCAGCTCGCCGGTCCTGGGAATCTGGATCGCGGTGGTCGTGGGGTGGGCGTGGCTCGCGGTGATGTCGCGGCATCTGATGGGGGCCGGGGACTGGGGACTGGGGACTCGGCCGGGAGGCCAT
>DASUGD010000149.1:0-4091 GCA_036274195.1 Gemmatimonadaceae bacterium
CGTACCGAAACTGGCGCGAGACGCTGGCTCGCACAACGTATTGCCAGTCGCCAGTCGCCAGTCGCCAGTCGCCAGTCGCCAGTCGCCAGTCGCCAGTCGCCAGTCGCCAGTCGCCTGCTGCCTGCCGCCCTGTCGTACATGGCGGCTCCCGCCGACGGATTGTACCTTGGCTCCGAACCACGACAGGGCTTCGACTCGTGACCACGACGCGGCCGTCGGAAGGAGAGTCCAGCTCCACCAACGAGACGAGGCCGGGTGGTCCCGCCAGCCTCGACGGCCTGCTGCCGGCCGTGTACGACGAGCTCCGCGAGATCGCCCGACGGCAACTGTCCGCCAGAGAGCCCGGTAACACGCTCTCCACCACCGGGCTCGTTCACGAAGCCTACTTGAAGCTCGCGGACCAGCCGGGCGCATCATGGCGCGATCGCGCGCACTTCATCGCACTGGCATCGGTCGTCATGCGGCATGTGCTCGTCGATCGCGCCCGGGCCCGCCTCGCCGAAAAACGCGAGGGACACAGGCAGCGGGTGACGCTGAATAGCGAGGTGGTTCCGGCCGAGGATCAGCCTGAAGCCATGCTTCAACTGAACGACGCGATCGAGCGGCTCGCCCTCGCCGAGCCCCGCCTCGCTCGCGTCGTCGATTGTCGGTTCTTCGGCGGGATGACCGACGACGAGATCGCGGACGCCCTGCAAGTCACCCGACGCACGGTGCAGCGGGATTGGGTCAAGGCACGCATGCTTCTGCGTCGGGCGCTGTCGGCGTGAGCACGCCGAGCTCCGACCCCCCGAACGATGGCACGGCGTTCCTGCCTCCCCGGTGGACGGAGCTCCATCCGCTGCTCGACCAATTGCTCGACGCCCCGTCGGAGGAGCGCGCCGCTCGCGTTGTCGCGTTGAGCGGCGGCAACGAGATACTGCAGCGGCAGCTCGAGCAGCTCCTCGCGGAGTCCGAACGGGACATGCCGCTGCTCGACCAGGCCGTCGCGCACTGCTTCGACGAGCTGGTGAAGGACGGGCCCGCCGCGGCGTTGCCCGAGGTGCTGGCCGGACGGTATCGCGTTGGGCGAGAGCTCGGGCACGGCGGGATGGCCACGGTGTACCTCGCGCGCGACGAGAAGCACGGGCGCGACGTCGCCGTCAAGGTCATCCGGCAGGACCTGTCGGCCTCGCTCGGTCACGAGCGATTCCTGCGCGAGATCGAGATCGCGGCGCGGCTGCGGCACCCGAACATCGTTCCGCTCTACGACTCGGGCGAGGTCGGCGGCTCGCTGTTCTTCGTCATGCCGTACGAGGAAGGGCAATCGCTGCGCGAGCGACTCCGTGTGGGCGGCGCGTTGCCGATTGCCGATGCGTTCAACGTGATGCGCGACGTGGCGCGCGCGCTCGCCTACGCGCACGAGCACGGCGTGGTGCACCGCGACATCAAGCCGGACAACGTGATGCTCTCCGGCGGCACGGCCGTCGTCACGGACTTTGGCATCGCGAAGGCGCTGAGTGCAGCGCTCACCGGTTCGGGGGACGCCACGCTCACGCAGGCCGGCACGGTGATTGGCACACCGAGTTACATGGCGCCCGAGCAGGCGACCGGCGACGCGGCCGCCGACCATCGCGCCGACATCTACTCTTTCGGCTGCCTTGCCTACGAGCTGTTCGCGGGCCACCCGCCGTTTCAGGAAAAAGCCTCGCACCTGTTGATCGCGGCACACCTTGCGACCGTCCCGCGTCCGATCACGGAGCTCCGAGCGGATGTGCCGCAACCCGTCGCGGACCTCCTCGCGCGATGTCTCGCGAAAGACTCGGCGGACCGTCCGCAGCATGCGCGCGATCTACTGCCCATCCTCGATGCCGGCGCGACCGCGGCACCGGCGTCAACGACGCCACATCGTTCGGCCAAACCCCGCTCGTTGACGGGGTCGTGGCGATGGGCCGCCGTCACCGTGTTCGCGTTCGTCGTATCAATCATCGTCTACTTCGCAACGAGGACTGCCGGCGGCACGGACCCGATCACCGTTGCGGTACTCCCGTTCGGCAACATCGCTGGCGACACCGCGATCGATTTCGTTTCCGACGGACTCACCGACGAAGTCGCCTCGGCGCTGGCCCGCGTGCCGGGCATCCTGATCAAGAGCCGCACTGGCGCGCGACGGTACCGCGGGCAGCTCACCCCTGACGTCACGGAAGCCGGCGCTCGGCTCAAGGCGGATTACCTCCTGATCGCGGTCATCCGCCGGGAGCAAGGACGTCTGATCCTCTCGGCCGACTTCGAGCATGCCGCCGACGCGACCGGCCTCTGGGATGGGCGCTTTGACGTCAGCCCTAACGAGCAGCCGGCCATCGCCGATTCGATCGCCCGAAGTCTGAGCGCGGCGCTGCGCCAGCGGTTTCCGCGCGCCATCGGGGTGATGCCCGCGCGAGCACCCAATCAGCAGACGTCCAACCTGGAAGCCTATCGGCTCTACATGCTGGGTCAGAGCAGACTCGCTCGCCGTACGGTGAATGTGAGGGGGGCCGCGGAGGCATTCCAGCAGGCGATTCAGCAGGACTCTCTCTTCGCTCCCGCGTATTCCGGCCTGAGCATGGCGCTTGCGCTCTTCCCGTGGTTCCAAAGGACGCCGTCGCCGCAAGTCCACGACGCGGTGGTCGCAGCGGCGCGTAGCGCGATCAGGCTCGATTCGACCCTTTCGCTGCCGCACGTTGCCATTGGGCTGGCTCTGTGGCTGGCGTACGACTGGAGTAGGGCGGAGACCGAGTTCAAGACTGCGATTCGTCTGGACCCGCGTAGCGCCGAGGCCCACTTACAGTACGGCCGGCTCCTCAGAAACAGCGGTCGTTACCGCGAGGCGTTGACCCAGATGAAGGAGGCGCGGAGACTCGATCCCTCGTCCGTCGTCGTGTTGAGCCAATTGTCGTTCGACTATCGTCTGAACGGGCAAGTGGATAGTGCGCTCGTCGAGAGTGGTCGCGCGCTGGAAACCGATTCCGCCAGCCCCCTCGCGATAGTTTCAGCGATACACGCTTACCTCGCGAAGAACCGCATCCAGGAGGCGCGCGCGCTGAGTGCCCGTATTCCTGAAGCCATGTGGGGGCGAGCCTATCTATTGGCGAAGTCGGGAGACACCGAAGGTGCCCGCCAATCGCTTCGCAAGCTGGATGCGCGTCCTCCCGCGTGGGGTGACGAGAGCGACCGCGCTTGGGCCTACCTCGGGCTCGGCGACACTGCCAACGCGCTGTCCGCGCTGGAGCGCGCGACCGCAGCGACGGAGCTCTGGCCGTTGATTTCGGAAGAATCGAATCCGGCAATGGACCCGATCCGCGCCAGCCCACGATACCGTGCGCTGCTCAAGACCGTCGGGCTGGCTGACTACCCGGTGGCGCGTGCCCGGTAGCGGATTGCCCGTTAGGCTGGACGCACCGTGACCAACGACCTCATCATGCGAGACCTGCATCGGCTGCTCGACCACCCGCCGCTCGGAGTCCTCGTGCGGCAAATGTCCTTCTACGCAGGGTGCTGAACCGGGTGGTGATGATCTCCGGCTCCCCCTTTCGGTCCGAAATCACCCGCGAACGGCCGTCCATCTACATGGCGGGTTTCCGAGGCCCGCCATAGGTTCGTCAGGGCAACCACGGTAGGTCTCCAGCTCGTGTCCATGACACCGTCGTCCGGCGATTCGGGTTCGACCGACGAGGCCCGGCCGTCCGGCTTCCTCCCGCCGAACTGGGAGGAGCTCTCGCGGTTGCTCGATCTACTGCTCGACACTCCAGTCACGGATCGCGCCGCTCGCCTAATCGAATTGAGTTCAGGCGACCCGACGCGCCAACGTGCACTCGAGCAGTTGCTCGCCGAGGCAGAGCGTCATACGCCGTTCCTCGACGAGTCCGTGACGAAGCGGTTCGACGAGCTCACGCACGATCCTGCTCCAGCGTTGCCCGAAGTCCTGGCTGGTCGGTATCGCGTGGGGAGAGAGCTTGGCCGGGGCGGGATGGCGAGCGTGTACCTGGCGCGCGACGAGAAGCACGGGCGCGACGTCGCCATCAAGGTCATCCGGCAGGACCTGTCGGCCTCGCTCGGCCACGAGCGATTCCTGCGCG
>DASUGD010000150.1:0-7921 GCA_036274195.1 Gemmatimonadaceae bacterium
GCGGTCGTAGCGCTTCATCTGGATCGCCACCGCACCGCCCGGGGGAATCTCGAGCTCCGTGAGCGCGTCCACGAGTGACGCCAGGTTGTTCGTGTAATGGCTCGGGAACGCGAACACCCGCTTCACATCCTCGTGAAACGCGTTGGCGTCCTTCCACGCGTGCCCGTCCAGCTCTCGCAGCCGATATCCCTCGCGCACCAGCCACGCGGTGTGCTCCGTCAGGATCTGGTGCTTGTGATAGAGCACCACGCCGCCATTCTGGAACAGCACCCAGTCGAGTCGCTCGCGATCGGCCGGGAGATCGCCGAACGCGGCCGGCGTCGCGGCACCGCCAGCGGACGCGCCGGCTGACGTCTTGCGGAAGGCTCGGAGGATCATGCCGCGCGGAGCTGGGTCAAGCGCTTCTCGACGAGTTCGACCAGCTCGCCCATGGTCTCGGCGTCGAACACGAGGCGCGCGCCAGCCGCCCGGTAGATCTCCGGAAGCCCCGCGGTCCCGCCTAACGCGAGCGCTTCGCGATAGTGTTTCACGGCGGTCGCCTGATCCGCCAGGCTGTGACGCCACACCTGCAATGCCCCCATCTGTGCGATCCCGTACTCGATGTAGTAGAACGGATACTCGAAGATGTGCAGCTGCCGGTACCACCGGGCAACTCGCTCCTGCTCGAGGCCCGACCAGTTGATGCCACGCTCGAATCGGTTGCGGATCTCGAGCCACGCACGATCACGCGCTGCCGCGTCGTGACCCTCGCCACTCGTGTAGATCCAGCTCTGAAACGCGTCGACGCTCGCGATGTGCGGGAGGCTGAAGAGAATGTCCTCGAGGTGCTCGATCTGCGCCGATCGCGCTTCGTCGGCGGTGTAAAAGCCGTCCGGTTTCTCCAGGTACGGCGACGCGAGCAGCTCCATGCTCATGGACGCGAGCTCCGCCGCTTCATGCCCTGGAGAGCGCTGCCAGATCAGCGGTTGCTTGTGCGCCGCGAAGTCGTGGAACGAATGCCCTGCCTCGTGCACCAGCGTGTTCACATCGTCGGCGACGCCAACCGCGTTCATGAAGATGAACGGCTTGCCGCGGAAGCTGAGCTTCGTGCAGTACCCGCCCGGGGCTTTCCCCTTCCGGCTCTCGAGGTCGAGCAGCCCGTCCTCGGCCATCAGCGCGAACTCGCTGCCGAGCTTCGGGTCGACCCGGCGAAAGATCGACTTCGCGCGGTCGATGAACACGGCAACGTCGTCGAACGGCTTGAGCGACTCCACGCGCTCGAGCTCCACACCCAGGTCCCACGGCCTGACGCGATCGAGGCCGAGCCGCTCGCGGCGATACTCGAGCTGACGCGCGACCGCGGGCACGACCGTCTTCTCCACCGCGTCGTGGAAGCGATCACAGTCCGCGGGCGTATAGTCGAAGCGGTGCTTGGACTTGAACGCGTACTCCTGGTAGTTCGGGAAGCCCGCGTTGCCGGCCACCTTCGTACGCGCGACGAACATTTTGTCGAACAACGCCGCGAGCTCGTCGCGATGCGCGAGATACGCTTCGTTGCCAAGTCGCCAGGCGCGCTCGCGGACCTGGCGATCGCGCTCCTTGAGGTACGGCTGCAGCTGCGGGATCGTCTTCGTCTCGCCTTCCCACTGCGCGGTGAGCCCACCAACGATCTTCTGGTACTGTGCCGAGAGCTCCTCGAGCTCGGCGAACAGGGCAACGTTTTCTTCGCGGAAGATCTCGGCGTCGGTTCGAAACCGCTGGACGGTCGTTTCGAGCCCTGGTCGCGTGTAGTCGAGGTGGAGCAGTCGCTTCGACAGGCGGACGCCCTGCTCATGCGCCTGCGGGAAGATCTCGGTCGAGAAGCGGAGGTGCGCTTTCTCCTTCTCGGCATCAGCGGTGTCGCCCGTATACGCGATCATCGCCATGGTCCCCGCTTCGTCGATCAGCTCCTCGAGCTGTGACCAGCTCTTGAGCCAGTCTTCTACGTTGTCTCGCGTCAGCGGCGCCGTTGCCAGCTGTTCATAGTAGGGGGCGATGTCGGGCCAGCCGGCGTCCGCGAACGCAGCGGGGGAAGCGGGAAGGGTGATGGTTGGCACAGCAGAAGGTCGCCGTCGTTGAGGGACCGGAAAATTGACCGTTTGTGCGACCGCAAACCAGTCCAGGGTTGCGGCCAGAGAAAGGATTCTCGAGGAAATATTCTTCCGGTGGCGTTCCGGCGCCAATGACCTGCGGTCGTTCGCTCGTTAGGTGAGCCGGCGCGCGCTGGTCGCAGATCGTCGCAGATCCGTCGCAGATCCGTCGCAGACCCCAGGAGACGACCGCGAGGCTCAGGTCGCGATCGTCGTCCCCAGCGCTCGGTCGACCAGGTCCATGAACTCGCGCGGCTTCACCGGCAGCACGAAGCACTGCGCGCCATACAGACTGGCGAGGTCTCGCGCCTCGCGCTCCGTATGGGAAGCGGAGAACATGAGCAGGCGAGCGCCCTCGAGCCGCGCGGTTGCGGCGATTTCGGCACAGGTGGAGATCCCGAGGGCGCAATCAAACAGCACGAGCTCGGCGGCGACACGCCGAACGGCTGAGTCGATCCCTTCGTTGTCCGATCGGAACGCAACGCGGCGCCCGGACAGCTCGATCAGAGCACCAAGCAACGCCGCAATGAGGCGATCCTTGGCAACGACCAAAACGGTCGACTGCGGCATACAACCTTTTGCCTCACACGGGTCTACGAGAGCCCGGTGAGCAAGTCACAGACCATTCGGGAGACCGGTGTTTTCGGCCGCAATCGCTATGGCCTTGCGGCACCGCGCGTTAGCTCAGTCCTTGTAGGGATCGAACTCGTTCTCGCCGGCCATGACGACAATGAGCGGGCGCAGCGTGTGGAGCACTTCGACGGTGCCCTCCTGCGCTGCCAGCACCTCCGGCAAGCGACGGTAGACGTGAGGGCTCTCATCCAGGCCGCCGCCGCGGAGCACGACGCCCTTCGCCTTCACCCACTCCTGCATCATCTCCGGCGAGACGCGCCCGGGCGTCAGCACCTTTCCGGTCTTTCGGTTTCGTTTGCCGGCGGCCTGGGTTCGGGACATGACACGTCCCGCGCCGTGGACCGTCGAGAAGAGCGCCGCGCGCTGCGACTCGGCCACGTCCGGCGGTACGGCGTTAGGCGACACGCCCCGGACGATCACGGCGTCGTCACCCATCGACCCGCCGATGAAGCCGCGCTGGTCCGGGAATGCCGGCGTCGCACCCTTTCGGACGACGATCAGGTCCTCGTCGCCGTGCGTCTCGCGCCAGGCAAAGTTGTGGTGGTTGTGTACGAGCTCCACCTCGTTCGCGCCTAACAGCTCGACTACCTTCCGCGCGACCCATTCCCGGCCAGCGTAGGCGTAGCGACCAGCGAGGTTCATGAGATGCCAGTAGTCGTGGCCCATCGGCACCCCGAGGTCGAGGAGGACCTCTCGTTCCGGCGCGTGTTCGCCCCACTGCTTGCCCTGGCCGATGGCAATGAAGCTCGACGCGATGGTATGGCCGAACCCCCGGCTCCCGAAGTGGACGCCGACCCAGATCCTCGCGGCCTCGTCGGCGAAGACGTCCACGTAGTGATTGCCGCTGCCGACGGTTCCGAGCTGCGCGCGTGCCTTGTCGCGTAAGGCGCGGCGATGCTTGTGCGGCACGGCGTCCCAGGCTGCGTCCTCGAACAGCGGGTCGTCGACGGGGGCGTCGTCGGCCTGGTTCCGACGCCCGATGCCGAAGCTGACTGTGGCGGCGATGTCATCCGCGAGGCCGCTGAGCGTGCGCTGCACCTCGTCAGTGCCCTCTCCCAGCTCGCTCAGCGTTAGGTCCGTGCGAATGGCTGCGTTCCCACACGCGATGTCGAAGCCGACGCCGACGACGGACACCTGGTCGCGATACGCGGCGACGCCACCGATCGGCATGACATAGCCGACGTGCCCGTCGGCCATGAGCGCGGCGTCAGCGGCGCGGGAGCGGACGTCCTCGAGCTGCGCGAGTGTGGCCGGATCGTGGGTGCCGAAGATCTTCATCGGGAATCGGGAATCGGGAATCGGGAATACGGAATCGGAGCATACGCGACGCTATGGAGCAGGAAAGGCCCCGCGACGCGGATGCGTCCCGAGGCCTTTCGATTCCCGATTCCCTATTCCCGATTCCCTAAAAGAAGCAGGCTACTGAGGACCGACGGGACTTCGCTCACCGCGCCGCGCATTCACCGCCATGCGGTTGGCACGATATACGTCACCCGCATCTCACCGCCGGCCCCCCGCGATCATCGGCCCTCGTCGGGCATTGGATTCCTGCGGCGTCGGCGCGTTCTCGTTGAACTACGGTCCTCAGACGGCACGCGGCAAGAGCCCATACGCGCCGGATCCCTGCTCTCGCGCGCCGTCCCCACGCCGCGCGAGCTCCACCATTCCACCGTACGGTACCCCGTTTAGCGATATCTGTGCCGCGGCGTTCCCGGACCAAAGAAGTGCAGCGTCCGCAGGCACTGTTTCATTGGGAGCGCGTAATGCGCAGCGGCCCTAACGCGCGTGCTGTCAGCGCCGAACCCGGCGGGCTCGTCACCGTTGCGTCCTGCAACGGCGTGCGCGAATCGCGGGAGCAATGGAACACCGAGATCGTGCGGTTCGGTGTTGACAGCCTCCGGCGAATCCGTCGCGAGGCCGCAACGGAACAGTTGTGCCCTGGCTTCGGTCATTCTCGGTGACGCCGCGCACACGTTGCCTGACGACAGGCTACGCCATCCTAGCAATGAGTGGAACAGAGGTCGCCTTTCATTCCAACGTTCGAGCGAGCGTGTTCATGCCTCGATATCGTATCGCACTGGCTGCTGCGGCGATGGCCGCCGCGTGTCTGTTGTGCCCCGACAGTTCGGCCATGGCCCAGGGGAAAGGTCATGGAAACCACGGCGGCGAGCACGGGCCGCCCGGGCAGGCCAAGAAGAAAGTCGTGACCGCCGATCAGGCGATTTTCGCCACCCGTGAGGTCCTCGTGTCGCACGGCTACGAGATCGTGCGGGTGGAGAGGATCGAGACGACCCGCGTCGTCTACTACCGTCGCGGCAACATGGGTCGCGGCAAGGGCAAGGGCCCGATCGAGCGAATCGTGATCCGACCGGAGCCAGACCGCGTGGTGTTCGTTTCACCGCCACCGCGCGGACTGATGGTCGACATCAATGTCCGGCTCGGGATGTAAGGCAATCAAAGGGGTCAGAGGCGTTCGAATGATGAAAAACGACTCTGACCCCTTTTCGCGTTATGCGCCCGCGGCGGCGGAAGGCAGTGCGCGTCGGGTGATTCTCGGAATCTCCGGCGGGCGCGCGGCCTCGAACTCCGCTTCCAGCCGAGACAGGAACGATCGGCCGGCACGCGTCATGACCCCGGCCACGGCGCCGAGCACGCCGCTGAGCGCGTAGACCCACTCGTTAGGATCGCGCATCGGCTGGTCCCCGAGCGAGCTCAGGATCCGGCGCCGCATGCGGAGCGCGATCGGCGCCGCGAACAGGATCGGGTTGAAGCGCGGGTCGTAATGCACGCCCAGCCCTTCGATCAGCGCCGCCGCGCGAGCGAAATAGACCATCTCGCGGGGCAGCGTCACCGGCCAATCGTAGAGCGTGCCCATGACCTGATCCGCGAGCAGCATCTCGATGCGCTCCGGCACGGTCGTGCGAGAGTGCGCGAGCTCGAGCAGCGTGCGTACCAGCTCGCGCACGACCTCGGGATCCGCATCAGGCTCGATCACCCCAAGCGCGTCGAATCCCGCCACCACGCCGTCCACATCCTTACGGATCGACGCGAACACGGTCTGGATCAGATGCCACCGCGTCTCGCGCGGCACCGGAACCACCATGCCGAAGTCGAGGAGGATGATTCGCCCGTCGGCCGCCACCAGGAGGTTGCCGGGATGCGGGTCGGCGTGAAAGAGCCCGTCCACGAGCATCATCTGGATGTAGAGCTCCATCACCGTCGCGACGATGTCCGCCGAGCGAGCGCGCCTCGCATCAGCACTGCGCGTTTCGGTCATCGAATCCGCCTGGTCGATGCGCACCCCCGGCATGTACTCCATCACGAGCACGTGCTGCCGCACCAGGTCGCGCTCGATGCGCGGAATCAGCACGCGGCGATTGCCGGCGAAGTTCGCGCGAATGCGCTCGGCGTTGTCCGCTTCCTTGCGGAAGTCCATCTCGTCACCGATCCGGAGCGAGAACTCCTCGACCGCAACGCGCAGCCCACGCACGTGCGGGTTGGTGGCGAACCGCCGCTCGAGCAGCGCGAGGATCCACTTCGCCGCGCGCACGTCGGATGCGACGAGGTGCTCGATGCCCGGGCGCAGCACCTTCACGACGACCTCGCGCCCTTCGTACTCAGCACGATGGACCTGACCCAACGAGGCAGCCGCGATCGGGACGGCGTCGAAGCGTTGGAAGATCTCCGCGGGCCGCTGCCCGTAGCTCTCCGCGATCGTTCGCTCGACCGCCTCGAGTGGAACTGGCGGGACCTGGTCCGTGAGCGTCGAGAGCGCCTTGACGTACGATTCCGGGAACAGGTCCGCCCGTCCGGCGAAGACCTGCGCAAGTTTCACGAACGTCGGCCCGAGGGTGCCGATCGCGGCAACGAGATCTCGGGCCCTTCGGCGGTGGAACTCGTCGGTCCTCGGGACAGGGCCCCCCGCAATGAACCAACGCCGCCTGTCACGGAGGAACGACAGGACGAACGGCAGGATGTGCCTGACGATGACGACGACGCGCATGGCGAAACTTACTCTCTCAGCTGAGCAGTCGAGGGACGACCGCTTGCTGCTGGTGGTCCGCCGCGTGGCCACGTTCGCAGTTGCCGGCCTTCGGAGGTACGGAACGTGCTGGCCATTCGTCGACAGAGCTTCGCGTCACGCCACACGTCGCTTCGCCCCGGCCCGCTGCCCGACTTCCGCGCGGTGCCCCTGCAATCCTCCCTGGCCGCGTGTGATGCCCATGACGGACGACCCCTCCCCCCGCGGGCTCGCCCCCGATCCTAACGATTTCGAGCCCATCAACCCGCTCCTCGCCGCTCGATTCGGCGAAGTTGCGAGTTACCTGGCCGAGTCACTGCCCAGACGCGCCGCCGCCATCAGCGCACAGAGCAT
Organism: Gemmatimonadaceae bacterium; assembly: GCA_036274195.1. Classification (GTDB taxonomy): domain Bacteria; phylum Gemmatimonadota; class Gemmatimonadetes; order Gemmatimonadales; family Gemmatimonadaceae; genus JAJKIV01. Next base: position 7,117 of record DASUGD010000150.1, read on the forward strand.
CCGCATCGCGCGGGACCTCGAACGCGTGCGGCGCCGCCTCGCCGAGCTGCGCGCCGATGGCATATGACCGCTCCGCACGACGGTACGGGCGCTCTCGCGACTTCGCCGTCATTCTGGACGCGCTCGGCGCCCTCGACCGAGCGGCACGACTCGAATCGCCCCCCGGTGCGAGGTTGGCTGGAGCGTCCGGTGCTCAGTGGCGTGCGCTCCTCGCGATCGCCGAGGGGCCGGGGAGCTCGATGTCCGAGGTCGCCCGGCGCACGGGCACCGACATCAGCTCCGTCAGCGTCGTGGTGAAGGGTCTCGCGGCCCGGGGACTCGTCACCCGCACGGTGGGCAAGCGCGACCGGCGCCGGGTAACGTCGGGTCTCACCGCTCGCGGGCGCGAGGCAGTCGGCCGCGCGCGCGACCGGAAATCCACGCGGATCGGCAGAGCGGCCGTCGCGTTGAGCCCGCGGGCGCGCCACGCGCTCGCGGCTCACCTGACGAGGCTGTTGGCGGCGCTCCGAGGTGGGACAAGGCCAAGCGACATCCGCGATTCATGATTCGTCGGCGGCCTCATGGCTCGAGCTCAGTACCCATGAGGGGCGAGGTCGTCGCCGCGTCCGGCTGCCGGCAGCTAGCCAGTCAGTCGGCATCGTCGTCGTCGCGTCCCGAGGCGAGCAGGTCGCGGGATTCTTCGGACGTGTAACGCTTGAACGCGTCGACGGCGTCGACGACGTCCTGCCGGATGGTCGTGGCCTCTGGCTCCAACTCCTCGTCCGTCCGCCGACGGTAGATAGGGAATCCGGGGTCGGTCACGGTC
>DASUGD010000151.1:0-14657 GCA_036274195.1 Gemmatimonadaceae bacterium
CGCACATTCCCGTCCACCTCGGCGCGATGCCGGAATCGGTGCGCGCGGTGATGGCGCAGGGCCCGGAGCCGGGCGATGTGTTCCTGCTCAACGATCCCTACGCCGGCGGATCGCACCTGCCGGACCTGACGATGGTGGAGGTGATCGGCGTCGGCGGGGTGATCGTGGGATTCGCGGCCGTTCGCGCGCATCACGCCGACGTTGGCGGCTTGAGCCCCGGAAGCATGCCGCAGGGCGCCACGGAGCTGTTCCAGGAAGGCATCATCGTGCCTCCGGTTCGCATCGCGCGGCGTGGCGTTCCGGTCGATGACGTGCTGCGGCTCGTGCTGGCGAACGTCCGCACGCCTGCGGAGCGCCACGGTGACCTCGCGGCGCAGCGGGCGGCCTGCGCGGCGGGCCGAGAGGGCTGGCTCGCGCTGCGCCGCCGGGAGACTCCGGCGCGGCTCGAAGCCGCCTGCGAGGCGCTCCTGGACTACACGAGGCGCCGCGCGCTCGCGCGGATCGCGGAGCTGGGCGACATCCACGGCCGCGCCGTCGATGCGCTGGAGGGCGACGGCGTGTCTGATGCCGACGTGCCGGTGGCCGTCGAGGTGTCGGTTCGCGACGGGCGCCTGCGGCTGGATTTCGCCGGCACCGCGCCCGCTGTCCGTGGCAACGTGAACTGCCCGCGGTCGGTGACGCGCGCGGCAGCCGTGTTCGTGCTCCGGACGCTGCTCCATGACGATGTGCCGACGAACGATGGCATCGCCGAGGCGCTCGAGCTCGTGATCCCTGCCGGCTGCGCGATCGACGCGCGGTGGCCCTCCGCGGTTGCCGCGGGAAACGTCGAGATGTCCACGCGCATCACGGACACGATCTTCGCTGCACTCGGCAATGCGGGTGTCGCCGTTCCCGCGCAGGGGCAGGGGACGATGAACAACATCACGTTCGGCGGCGTGGGCTGGACGTTCTACGAAACGTTAGGCGGCGGCCAGGGTGCGAGCGCGCGCGGCCCCGGCCCGAGCGCCGTGCACGTGGGGATGAGCAACACGCGCAACACCCCGATCGAATCGCTGGAGCACGCCTATCCGATCCGCATCGACGAGTACGCGGTGCGGCGAGGGTCTGGCGGGGCGGGGCAGCATGCCGGTGGTGACGGGGTCGTGCGCCGGTACCGCGTTCTCGAGCGCTGCACGGTGACCCTCGTCACCGAGCGGCGCCGCCATGCCCCGAGCGGTACTGCGGGCGGCGCGTCAGGCGCGCCCGGTGTGAATCAACTCAACGGCAAACCCATCCCGGCAAAATGCCGCATGGAGCTGAGTCCGGGCGATGTGGTGACGGTGATGACGCCGGGCGGTGGCGGGTGGGGCCGAGGATAGGGAATCGGGAATCGGGAACAGAGGGAACCGGGAACGGGGAACCGGGAACGGTCTTTCGATCGGGCTCGTTGGGCCAATGGCAGCAGCTCGCAGCTGCCGGCAGCCAGCAGCTACGCTCTCAGACGTCCAATTCCATGCCCTCAGCGGCGGCGATGACGCGAAGCGTCCGACCCGATCGCGTCGTTGCGGCGCGACATTCCGCCAGCCGGGCATCGAGCTCGTCATCGCTGCGATCCGGACTGTGGTGGAACAGGACGAGCGTCTCCACACCGCTCTCGAGCGCCAGCGCGACGGCGTCACCGTACGTCGAGTGCCCCCACCCGCGGTGCGACTCGTACTCGTCCTCCGTGTAGGTCGCGTCGTGAATGAGCACGCGCGCGCCCCGAATGAAGTCCACCAGCTTCGCGCGCCAACGGTCGGTGCTGGCCGATGCGTCGCCGGCCCGAAGCTCGTTGTCCGAGATGTACACGAACGCGGCGCCCAGCTGCCCCTCGCCCGGCTCACGCGCGGCGAACCGGTAGCCTAACGCGCCACCCGGGTGACGCACGGCGAATGCCCGGACGTCGAACCCGTCGGAGTTGTGGCGTTCATCGCTGAGCTCGCGGAAGTCGAACGTTGCCGCCAGCTCCTCGAACGCCACCGGGAACACGACCGGAGACATCTGATCGCGCACGACGCGCCGGATGCTCGCGGCCAGCGACTTCGCTCCCCAGATCGTGAAGCGGTTTCCGCGCTGGAACGCCGGCGCAAAGAACGGAATGCCCTGGATGTGGTCCCAGTGCGCGTGAGTGAGGAAGATGTCGCCGGTGATGGGCGACCCGTTCGCGCGAACGATCAGCGCCCGGCCCAGCTCGCGGATCCCGGTGCCGGCATCGAGCACGACGAGCGAGCCGCTGGGCGTGCGCACCTCGATGGACGGCGTGTTGCCGCCGTATCGAACGGTGGCCGATCCGGGTGTCGGTATCGAGCCACGAGTACCCCAGAAACGCAGGCGAAAGGACATCAGAAAGCCGGGACTAGGGACTGGGGACTAGGGACTCGGCCGTTGCTGGGAACGGGCAATAGGGAACAGGGGCTCCGTAAGGTGCTTCGGTTCCCCGTTCCCAGTTCCCTGTTCTCGCCCCTCCGAGTCCCCAGTCCCGATGTCCCTGTAGTTCAGACCCTTGCCTGGGCGCAACGCTTGAGCGCCGGTCTGTCCGCCAACGCGATTCGGCGGCGTTCGACGTTGATCCACCCCTGGTTCTGAAAATCCCGCATCGTCCGTGACACCGTCTCGCGGCTCGCGCCGATCATGTGAGCGATCGTCTGGTGCGTGAGCGGCTTCTCGATCTTGTCGCCATTGTCGTCCGACGCGAAGTCGAGCAGCAGGCGCGCGATCCGGCCGGGGACGTCGAGCAGCGCCAGCCCGTGAATCTTGCCGTCGGCGCGACGAAGGCGCCGCGAGAGCTCCTGCATCAGCACCCACGCGACCGCCGGATTCGCCTCGACCCGGCGCCGGAAATCGTCACTGCGCAGTACGAGCACGTTCGTGTCTTCCATCGCGATCACGTGGGCCGACCGCGGCTGCTCGTCGATAAGCGAGAGCTCGCCGAAGTGCTCACCGGGGCCCAGGACGCCGAGAATCACCTCGCGGCCGTCCTCCCCCACGAGCACGACCTTCACGCGGCCGTCGCGGACGATGAACAGGGAGTCGCCGGGGTCATCCTCGAACAGAATGACGCTGCCCTTCGGATAGCTCTTCTCGCGCGTCAGCTCGGCGAAGCGCTGCAGCTCGGCGTCCTCGAGCTTGGTGAAAAGCGGAACCGTCCGCAGGAAGTTGGATATCTCCATCAGTCAGAGTGCTCCGCGAAAGAACAGGGTCGTCGCAAAGGGGATGGCAGCAAGCATGGCCGATCGGGTATTCGGTGGATGGACGCCGACATCGGCGCCGCGTCACGAATAGATGCGCCGTGGCGTCACGCATGCCTAGTCGTCCGTGCCCAAGTCCAATGTGATCGCAGTCCGCGGACAGCTCCAAGTCCTTGTCTGCTTGTCTTTTGCGCTTCTGACAGGGTATATTTGCCAGCTATTCTTCTCGAGCTATTGAGGGCGTTTCCCATGAAAGCCGATATCCACCCCGAATACGCAACCGCGACCGTGAAGTGCGCGTGCGGTAACACGTTTCAGACGCGCTCCACGATTGCGGAGATCCATACCGACATCTGCAACGTCTGCCACCCGTTCTTCACGGGCAAGCAGAAGCTCGTCGATACCGCTGGGCGCGTGGAGCGCTTCCGGCAGAAGTACGGGAAGACGAACAACTGAGCCTTCGCGATCGACTCGCTGATGCGCTAGCGCGCGCGGCCGAGGTCGAACGGGAGCTGCTCGATCCGAAAACCGTTCGCGATGCGCGTCTCATGGCGTCGCTCGGACGAGAGCACCAACGACTCACGACCGTCGTCGCGCTGGCGAAGCGGCTGGAGAAACTCGATGACGAGCTCGCGCAGGCGCGCGAGCTCGTTCTCGTTGACGACGCCGAGCTGGCGGCCGAGGCGCGCTCCGAAGTGGCGCGCGTCGAGGCCGCCATCGGCGACGTCGAGCACGAGCTCAAACCGGTCCTCGTTCCGCCCGACCCTCTGAACGACCGGCCCGCCATCGTCGAGATTCGGCCGGGAACCGGCGGCGACGAAGCCGCGCTGTTCGCGGCCGACCTGTACCGGATGTACACGCGCTTCCTCGACCGCCGCGGCTGGAAGTACGAGCCGCTACAGTATTCCGAAGGCACGTTAGGCGGGCTCAAGGAAGCGGTGTTCAAGGTCACGGGCGACGGCGCCTTCGGCGCGCTTCGCTGGGAATCCGGCACGCACCGCGTCCAGCGCGTTCCTGCCACCGAGGCACAGGGCCGGATCCACACGTCGGCGGCAACGGTGGCCGTGCTGCCCGAGGCCGAGGAGGTCGATGTCGAGATCGACGACAAGGATCTTCGCATCGACGTGTTCCGGGCGTCCGGACCAGGCGGCCAGGGCGTGAACACGACGGATTCGGCCGTACGCATCACGCACCTTCCGAGCGGAATCGTCGTCTCGCAGCAGGACCAGCGCTCGCAGTTGCAGAACAAGCTCCGCGCGATGCAGGTGCTGCGAGCCCGACTGCTCGACGCGAAGATCGCCGAGCAGGAAGCCGAGCGCTCGCGCCTGCGAAAGACCCAGGTCGGCACGGGCGATCGGTCCGCGAAGATCCGCACGTACAACTTTCCGCAGGACCGCGTGACGGACCATCGCATCAACCTCACCCTGCACGACCTCCAGCGCATTCTCGACGGCGACCTCGGACGCATCATCGAGGCACTCCAGGAGGCTGCCGACGAGGAGAACCTCGGTGAAGGTTGATACCGAGCCACGCCCGTTAGGCGCCCTGCTCGCCGAATTGACCGCGGGCCTCGAGGGAGCGGGAGTTGCGCTCGCGCGCGATGAAGCGCGCGACATCGTCGCCGCGGTGCTCGACGTACCCCGGTTCTGGCCCAGTGCCAACAGGGACGCGCTCGTCGACGCGACAGCAGCGGACGAAGCCCGGCGGGCAGCCGCTGCGCGCGCGCGTGGCGCTCCATTCGCCTACGCCGTTGGCCGCGCGGCTTTTCGCCACCTCACGCTCGCGATCGACGACCGCGTCCTCATCCCTCGTCAGGAGACCGAGGTGCTGGTCGATCTGGTCCTTCAGGCGGAGGAGGGCGGACGAGGCACTGTCGTCGACGTCGGCACCGGCTCGGGCGCGATAGCGCTCGCGCTCGCGACCGAGGGTGATTTCGAGCGCGTCATCGCCACGGACGTATCGCGGGGGGCGCTGGACGTCGCCGAGCGGAACGCAGCGCTCGTTCGCGACGAGCTCCGGGCGCCGGTCGAATTCCTGCACGGTTCGCTGCTCGCTCCGCTCGCTGGCGGGCGGGTGCGTGCGCTCGTCTCGAACCCGCCGTACATCGCGTTCTCCGAGCTTGAGGAGCTGCCCCCGTCCGTTCGTGACTGGGAGCCGCCGCTCGCGCTCCTGAGCGGCGACGAAGGGCTGGCGACGACGCGCCTCATCGTTCGCGACGCGCCGTCGGTGCTGGAGAGCGGCGGCCTTCTTGCTTTCGAAGTCGACACGCGCCGGGCGTCGCTCGTCGCCGAGGCGCTGGCAGCGAACGGGTCGTACCGGGACGTCGCGGTGCACCTCGACCTCAGCGGACGCGAGCGGTTCGTGCTCGCCCGCCTCCGCTGACCGGCCGTCCGTCCATTACACTTCGTCTCCACCCCCAACCCGATCCTCTGCATGCTCGACGATAAAGCGCGCGAGCTCGGCCGGCTCATCGGACAGAGTCCCGAGTACCAGGCGGTCAAGCGGGCGAACGAGGCCTTGAACAGTGACCGCGACGCCGTTGCCCTGCTGCGCCAGATGGACCAGCTTCGCGATCAGGCCCAGCGGATGATCGAGCGGGGCGAGAATCCCACCCCGGAGATGGAACAGCAGCTCGACGACCTTCTGAGCAAGGTGCAGGTCAACTCGAACTACCAGCGGGCCATCGCCGCGCAGGAGAACTTCGACAAGACCATGCTCCAGGTGAACAACTGGATCACCGAGGGTATCCGGAAGGGCGCGACCAGCTCGATCATCACGCTCGGATGACGAAACATCGGGGGAAGCTGATCGTGCTCGAGGGCGCGGAGGGCGTTGGCAAAACGACCCAGGTGCGCCGGCTGGCCGATACGCTGACCGCCAGGGGCATTCCGCATCTCGGCGTACGCGAGCCGGGCGGCACCGCAATCGGCAACCAGATCCGCCACCTGCTGCTGGAGCCCGGCCCGGGATTCTCGGCGCGCACCGAGGCCTTGCTGTTCATGGCGTCGAGGGCGGAGCTGGTCGAGAACGATATCCGGCCGGCGCTCGCGCGCGGTGAGGTCGTGATCGCCGATCGCTTTTTCCTCTCGACCTACGCGTACCAGATTGCCGGCCGCGGGCTATCGGAGACCGAGGTTACTGCGGCCAACCGGTTTGCGACCGGCGGGCTGGTGCCCGATCTTACGATCCTGCTTCGCCTCCCGGTTGCGGCCGCGCTGGCGCGAACCGATAGGCGAGGGGCGCGGGACCGCATCGAGTCGGCCAGTGACGATTTCCATCACCGGGTGGCAGAAGCGTTCGACCGCTTTGCCGAGCCCACGTGGCAGCGGAGCCACCCGGAGTCGGGTCCGGTCGTGGCGATCGACGCGGCGGGATCGGTCGATGAGGTCGCGGCAGCCGTGCTGACCACGCTCGAGCAGACGTGGCCTGAAACTTTCCGTCCCGCAGTCGGGTCTCATTCCTGATTGCGGCGTAGTTCAATCCTCGGGGGTCGCATGCGCTCTCGCGCGTTCGTCGTATTGGGAGTCCTGAGCACCGCGCTGGTCGCCGGCGGGTGGCTGGTGGAACGCGGACTTGATGGTGGGTCGCCGGTCTCCGGACCGCGCCTGTTCGACGAGGTGATGACGCACATCGAGCGGTATTACGTGGACTCGGTGAGCACATCGGACCTCTACGGGAAAGCGATCGACGGGATGCTCGAAGAGCTCCACGATCCGCACTCCGTCTTTCTCCGCGCGGATCGTCTCGCTCGCCTCAACGAGAGCACGACGGGTAACTACGGCGGCGTCGGGATCCAGATCGACGTGCGCGACGAGTGGGTGATCGTCGTCTCGGCGCTCCCCGGGACGCCGGCCGAACGAGCAGGGATCGAGACCGGCGATCGGATCGTCGAGGTGGCCGGCAAGTCCGCGAAGGGCTGGACCATGGCCGAGACCCGCAACGCCCTGAGGGGGGCGCCCGGTACGTCGGTCTCGATCGTCACCGAGCGTGCCGGCACGAAGCGGCCGGTGACGCTCGTTAGGCAGGAGATTCACCGGAGTGCCGTCGCCCGCTCGATGCTGTTGCCCGACGGTGTCGGGTTCGTGGACCTCAAGGCGTTCAGCGATTCGACCGAGAAGGAGCTTTCCCGGTCGATCGACTCGCTGTCGCGAGCCGGCATGCGCTCCCTCATCCTCGACTTGCGGCAGAATCCCGGCGGCCTGCTGACGCAGGGCGTCGGCGTGTCGGATCTCTTCCTCGACCGCGGCCAGGAAATCGTCACGATGAAGGGCCGGGTTCGCGACGCCAACCGCGATTTCGTCGACGGCGCCCCGCAACGGTGGCCGAATCTCCCGATGGTGGTTCTCGTCGACGAGTACTCGGCATCGGCCTCGGAGATTGTGGCCGGCGCGCTGCAGGATCATGACCGGGCCGTTGTCGTCGGCCACACGTCGTATGGGAAGGGAAGCGCCCAGACGCTCTACCCGATCACTGGTGGAAGCGCGCTCAAGCTGACGACGGCGAAGTGGTTCACGCCGTCGGGGCGTTCCATCTCGAAGCCGCGCCCCGAGGCCGGTGACGACGACGATGACACGATCCCCGCTGGAACGACCGCCCGCGAAAAGTTCAAGACGGACGCGGGGCGCACGGTGTATGGCGGTGGCGGGATCACCCCGGACGTGATCGCCGGTGACACGACGCCTGTGCCCACGGAGCTGGCGTTGCAGAACGCGCTCGGCAAGAAGATTCCGCAGTTCCGCGACGCGATCACCGACTACGCCATGAGCCTCAAGGGCACGAACACGGTGCCATCGACCGACTTCCCGGTCACCGATGCGATGCGCGAAGCGGTGTGGCAGGGCATGCGCCAGCGGGGCATTCAGATCGACCGCGCGATCTACGATGCGGCCGCCCCGCTCGTGTCCCGGCTCATTTCCTACGACGTCGAGCGGTACGTGTTCGGTCGCCCGGCCGAGCAGCGGCGAATCGTTCTGGATGATCCCATCGTGCGGCGGGCGGTCGAGCTCACGCGCGGGGTGAAGACGCAGAAGGACTTGCTCGCGCGGGTGAGCGAGAATCAGGGCCGCCGAGGCGAGTGAGCCCCGCCGCCGCGGACGGCGGCAACGGAAAGCCTGGGACCGTGTTCGTGCTGGGCGCGGGTCGAGCGGGACGATCGCTCGCCCGCGCCCTCGTCGTTGCCGGCGTCGACGTCTGCGGCCTGCACGGGCGACACGCCGATGCGACGGCCGTGCCGCCGGTGACCGGAGGGGCTTTGCCCGAGACGTTAGGCAGCGCGACCGTCGTGCTCGTCACGGTGCGCGACGCACAGCTGGGTGACGCGCTGCGCCAGCTCGCCCGAGCGGCACTCAAGCCTGGCGCCGTGGTGCTCCACGCGAGCGGCGCCACCGACCCCGCGGAGGCCGTGCTCCTCCGCGAGCGCGGGCACAGCGTGGGGACGATGCACCCGCTCGTCCCGCTCGCGAACCCCGACCGCGCCGCGGACGTTCTCCGCGATGCGTGGATCGGCGTCGACGGCGATCCGGCGGCTATCGCGGCGTCGACCGCGCTCGCGTCTCGGCTCGGCGCACACGCGCTCACGATCCCGCCCGGCCAAAAGCCGCGATACCACGCGGCCGCGGTCTTCGCGGCGAACTTCCCCGTGGTCGTAGCGGCGCTGGCGGAGCGGCTCCTCGAGGAGGCGGGAATCGCGGAGAACGAAGCACGGGCCGCCACCCTCGGACTCATGGGCGCCGCCGTATCGAATCTCGAGTCCGGCCGCCCGCACGACGTGCTGACCGGTCCCATTGCGCGCGGGGACGTCGCGTCGGTGCGGGGACATCTGGCGGCGCTTCAGAACGACGCGCCGGCACTCGCGGCCTACGTCACGCTGTCACGCGCCGCGCTGACGCTCGCCCGCGAACGCGGGACGTCGGCCGAGCGCCTGGCCGAGATCTCGGAGGCGCTCGACGCGGTTCAGCGGCCGCCCAGGACGGCCTGATCGACGATTCTGGCCCCCTTCGGGGGCTTGAAGGAAAACAGCTTCGTATCCACCGGCGCGTTAGGCGTCACGGCGGTCACGGTGACGAGCCGCGTGATGCCGGACGGCTCGACAGTCTCGAACTGACGGAGCGTTCCGTCCGCGTTGTCGATCCATACCTTCGCCTGCGTGAACGGCTCGGAGCTCGACTTCGGCTTGAGCACGAGCGCGTGTGAGGCGCGGCCCGCCACGGTGGCGGTTCCCGCATCGCTGATCGCGAAGCGAGTCTTCGGCGAATCGAAGAAGCGCGACGCGAGGTCGAGACTCCCCGCACCGCCATCGGTCATGGGAACCTTGATGACTTGCCCGGGCGTCGAGCTGGGCAGGTAGACCCAGAGCCACTTCCCATCGCCGACGATCATGTCGCCTTTCGGCTCGACGAACCGGAACGAAAAGCGAGCGGGGTCACGCTGCTGCTGGAACTCGCCGATCGCCTTCACGGTCGATCCGGTGAGGGGATTCGTGATGGCCTGCTCGAACGTGCCCTTCGAGGTCTTCGTCTTGTTGTACGTCGCGACGGCCTTGTCGATGATCGCGTCGACGGGCGACTGCTGCTTCGGCGCCGCGAGCGCCACGAACGAGCCGACGACCGCGGCCTGTATGTAGTTCACTCTCACTGAAGCCTCCTGTTAGCGTCGAGGCGGCTACCAAAGGCAGGAAGGAGGCCAGTGGTCTGTTCCCAGTTCCCCCGTTTCCCGGTTCCCGCCGTCGCCGATTCCCTATTCCCGACTACCCCACCTCGATAGGCGCCGTTCCCGGCGATGGGGCCACGGCTCGATCGATCGCCCGCGCGATGAGCCGTAACTCGTTGATCAGCTTCGCAAACTGATCAGGGAACAGGGACTGCGCACCGTCGGACAGCGCACGGTCCGGGTTCGGATGCACCTCCACGATCACGCCATCGGCCCCTGCCGCAACGGCGGCACGCGCCATCGGCGTCACCTTGTCACGCAAACCGGTCCCGTGGCTCGGGTCCGCAATGATCGGCAGGTGCGAGAGCTTGTGCACGATCGGGATTGCGTTCAGGTCGAACATGTTTCTCGCCGCGCTGTCGAAGCTACGCACGCCGCGCTCGCACAGGATGACCTGGCCGTTCCCCTCGGCGAGGATGTACTCGGCGCTCAGCAACAGGTCGTTGATCGTCGCGGCCATGCCGCGCTTGAGCAGCACGGGCTTGTTCAGGCGGCCGACGGCCTTGAGCAGCGAGTAGTTCTGCATGTTGCGCGCGCCGATCTGGATACAGTCGGCGTACTCCGCCACGAGGTTCGCGCCTGCCTCATCCATCGCTTCGGTCACGACAGGCAGCCCGGTTTCGCGGCGAGCGACTGCGAGAAGCTCGAGACCCTGCTTGCCCAGGCCCTGAAATGCGTACGGTGAGCTGCGCGGCTTGAACGCGCCGCCACGCAGCGCCGTGGCGCCCGCTGCGCGCACCGCACGCGCGGCGGTCACGATCTGCTGCTCCGATTCGACGGAGCAGGGCCCCGCGATGACGACGACGTCACTCCCGCCCACGCGAACCCCGGGCGCGATCTGGACGATCGTGCTCTCGGGCCGCCACTCGCGCGACACCTGCTTGTAGGGCTTCGAGACGTGAATGACCTGCGCGACGCCCGGGAGCGCCGAGATGCGGGAGTCATCCACACGGCCGTCGTTGCCGACGAGACCGATGGCCGTGCGCTGCCCGCCCGGCATCGGCACGGCCTGATAGCCCATCTCCCTGATCGCCCCGCAGACCTTGTCGATGTCCGTCTGCGTCGCGTCCGTCTGCATGACCACCAGCATTACCGTTCCTCGAGATCGAGAGACCACCCATCCGTGGCGAGCACGACGCGACCGTCGAATCGTGTCCCCACCTCGCCGCGAATGTCCACGGCTTCGACCGGTGGATAGAAGTGCGTGAGCGCGAGAACGCCTGGCCGCGCCGCGGCGCCTAACGCGCCACACTGGCGTGGCGTGAGGTGCGTCGCGATGGCCATCGACTCCGGAAGCGAGCACTCTGCGAGCAGGAGGTCGCATCCGTTCGCCCAGACGCCGAGCGCTTCGTCAGGGCCAGTATCGCCGGTGTAGACGATCCGACGACCGCCGGCCTCGACGGAATATGCCATGCTTTCATCGGTGTGTGGAACCTTCGTGCAGCGAAGTTGCACCCCCGCCGCCAGGGCGAGGCCATCGCCGGGGGCCAGCTCGCGGACCGAGATCGGGAACCCGAGCGCGAGGAGGCCATCGCCGAAGATCGCCGCGAACCGCGCCATGAGCTGCAGCGTGCCCGCGGGCCCGACGATGTCGAGCGGTTCGGACCGCGGTGGCAGCTGTCCGTAACGCCACGCGTACAACAGCGTGGGCAGGTCGACGATGTGGTCGGCGTGGAAGTGTGTGATGGCGAGATGCGTGATCGTCTGCCAGGGGATGTGAAGGTCGGCGAGTCGCGTGGCGACACCGCTCCCGCAGTCCATGAGCAGGCGGACGCTGCCCGCGTCGATGAGGTGGCCGCTCTGAACGCGCCCGGGCCATGGCGCGGCGGTTCCGGTGCCGACGGTCGTGAGTCGCATCTACGGGCCCTGGAAGACGGCCTTCTTGATCGACTGCACACCGCCGGCTCGAAGCCGAATCAGGTAAACGCCGCGCGGCACCACCGAGCCGTCGGCCGCGGTTCCATCCCAGGTGAACGCCGGGTCGCAGCCGGCACCGGAGGATGGTCCGCGGCCGTATCGCCCGGGCTGCAGGACCTGGGGCGATGCCGCGTTAGGCAGCAGCGTCCGGACGAGGTTCCCGCGAACATCGTGGATCGTGAGACTCACCTGCGTCGCGCGATCCAGGTCGAACCAGATGCACGTGGTGCGGGACGCCGTACTGGGAAACGGGTTGGGAAAGTTCTGGTAGAGCAGCGTGATCGCCGGCCGGCCGGTATCGGCAGGCGTCCCTTGCTGCGGCGGGGGCGTCGGGTGCCGAAACGGCCTCGCCGCGGCCATGGCCGCGGCGAGCGCCGCTCCGGAGAGCGTGACGAGCCGAGCCGCCGGCCTCACGCCGGAGCCGCCGCCGGCTCGGGTGCCTCACCAAGGAGCTCGGCGATCTCTTCCACCGCCGAACCACGCATCCGCACGCTGACGATGGATGACACCCCGGGCTCCTGCATCGTGACACCATAGACCGCGTCGGCGGCCTCGGTGGTCGTCCGCGGGTTGTGCGTGATGACGATGAACTGCGTTCGGCTCTTGAACTGATTCAGCATCCGAACGAACCGCCCGATGTTCGCGTCGTCGAGTGGCGCATCTACCTCGTCGAGGAGACAGAACGGGCTCGGCTTCGTGAGGAAGATGCCGAAGAGCAGCGACAGCGCCACGAGGGCGCGCTCGCCGCTCGACAGCAGGTGAATCCGCTGCGTTCGCTTCCCGCGTGGCGAGGCGTGCACCTCGATGTCACAGTCGAGCGGCGCGTCGGGGTTCTCGAGCCGGAGGTCGCACTCCCCGCCGCCGAACAGCGTCATGAAGATCTGGCGGAAGTTTTCGCGCACCTGCGTGAAGGTAGCGAGGAACAGCTCGCGTGCCGTGGCGTCGATCTCGCGAATCGCCAGGGCGAGGGAGTTCTTCGCCTCGGCCAGGTCCGCGCGCTGCGAGGTCAGGAAGTCGAGTCGCCTGGTTTCCTCCTCGTGTTCCTCGATCGCCAGCGGGTTTACCACGCCTAACGATTCGAGCTGGGCGCGCAGCTGTTCCACCTCGGTGCGCAGCGTCTCGTCATCCACCTCCACCGGCGTGAACGACTCGAGCAGATCGTCCAGCGGCTTCCGCCATTCGGTCTCGAGTCGCTCGCGGATGGCCGTGCGCCGACCGGACAGCTCGGTGAAGCGCAGCTCGGCGTGGTGCATCTCGTCGGCCAGCTGATGTGCCCGGCGCCTGACGTCGTCGAGCGCGTGCTCCGCCTCGGTGAGCCCTTCGTCGGCGAGGCGCACCGACTCCTCGGCCGCGGCCAGCCGATCGTCCGTGTCGCGGAGCGTGGCGTCCCGCGCGTCGAGATCGAGCTGCCAGGCCGCCATCTGCTCGGCCAGCGAGCGATCCGCGTCGGCGAGCGTACTGAGCTCGTGCTCCAGCGACGCGAGGCGCGCGGACGCCGACGTGAGCTCCTCGGCGAGGCGACGCTCACGGTCAGACGCCACCTGTAGCCGAGCCTGTGCCTGTGCCTCGGCGATCTGGCCAGCGGTCCGCTGCTCGCGGGCATCGTCCTGCGCCCGTTCGGCCTCCGCCAGGCGAGACCGCGCGCTCGCAGTAGCGCGGTCTCGCTCCTCGATCACCTGCGACAGCTCCTCCGCGGACGCATCGATCGTCGCAATGCGCGCACGAAGCTCCTCCGCCCGCAACTGCAGCCGTGCGGCGAGCGCCGCGGCATCAGCCACCTCGCGCTCGGCGCGCTGCAGGCGACGCCCGAGCTCCGAGCGCTGCTCGACCGCACGCCGGAGCTCCTGCTGGAGTCCCGATGATTCGTCCGACGCAGCGGATACGCGTTCATTCGCGGCGGTCAACGCGGTTCGCGCGGCATCCGCCGCGGCGGACGCCGCCTGGCGCGCCTCCTCGGCGGCACTGAGCTCGGCGCGAAGCGCGAAGAGCTCGGCCCGGCGACGCAGCGGGCCAGGACCCCCAGTGGCACCGGGGAGCCATACCGCGCCGCGGGCGTCCACGAACGCCGCACCGTCATCGAGCGCTCGTACGTTGCCAAGAAGCGTGCGAACCCACGCCTGCGCCGGAGCGGCGGCGTCGACATCGGCCACGAGCTCGCCGGCAGCAGCCGCGTCGTCGGCGTCGCGGACAGCGTCGAGCGGCAACAGAAGCAGCGCGCCCGGATTGCTCGTCGCGTGCCAGCGACGGATGGTTTCTGCCGCCTCACGATCGCGTACGACGACCGCGTGCACCGTCGCACCGAGGTAGCGCTCGACGAGCAGAGCCGACGCGGCGCTGGCGTTCACGAAATCCGAGAGCGGCCCGAGCACCGCCCCCTCACCGAACTGACCGCGCTCGCGGAGAAGACGCGCCGCGGCTGGCGCGAGCCCGACGCGCTCGCGCTCGAGCGACTCGAGCGCGTGCACCTTACCCTGCAGCGCTGTGAAGATCTCGTCCGCGCGGAACAGCTCGTGGCGCGCGGCTGCTTCGTTTTCCTTCGCCGCGTTCATCGCGTCCCGGGCCTGCGCCAGCGCGGCCTCCGCCTGCTCGACGGCAGCCTTCGCGAGCTCCACGGCTTCATCCGCGGCGGCCACCTCGCGCGCGACGAGGTCCGCCGCATCGGCCAGCGTGGCGCGCTCCGACTCGAGCGTCGCGGCCCGCTGCTCGACTTCTCCGAGCTCGCGCGTACCGCCTTCGCGGTCGATCTCGAGACGCCGCAGCTGATCGCGGCTCTCCCGGGCGAGCCGATCCGCGAGATCGACCGTCGTCCGGAGCTCCGCGACGGCT
>DASUGD010000152.1:0-26060 GCA_036274195.1 Gemmatimonadaceae bacterium
TGAGGGTTAACGTCGGACACCTTTGGGATGTCAGTCACGCAGAGTGAGGCCTCCCCAGGGTTCTCACTCTCTACGCTCATCCCCCATCCCCCATCCCCCATCCCTATCTTCCAGGTTCGCTCTCCAGCACTTCCCGCGCGACATCGACCATCGGGACCGATCGGTCCTGGCTCGTGCGCTGGAGGATGCGATAGGCTTCCTGCTCGGACAGGCCGGTGCGGCGCATGAGGATGCCCTTGGCTCGCTCGATCGCCTTGCGGTTCTCGAGCTGCTGCCTAACGAGCGCCACCTCCTCGCGGGCCGAACGGAGCTCGCGCGTGCGCTGCGCGGCGAGACGAATGCTCGAGTCGAGGACCGCCGCCGGGCACGAGCTCGGAAGCACCGAGATCGCCGTCGTGTCGGCGACGTCTCCATCGAGCGCGAACGTCTGGTCGCCGCAGAGGTAAATCACCGCCACGCCAGGATTGTCGTGGGCGAGCGTCTTCGCGGCTTCGGCCATCCGCGCGGGGCCCAGATGCGCATCGAGCAGCAAGACGTCGGGTGCGAGCTCGCGCGTGCGGTCGAAGGCGTCGCTCATCGTCGCTGCTTCACCGACAACGACGTGACCGACGGCGCTCAGGCTCCGACTGAGCGCGCCGCGAAGCTCTGTGTCGTCCTCGGCGATGAGGACACGCACGGGTGAGGCTGGAGCATCGATCGCCGTCGCGCTACGGCCATCCGCTGCCATGCAGGGCTCCCGGTAGGCGTACGCGGCGGCTGCATCAGCGTCGACGGCCGCCGCGGGAATCGAATATTCGATGAATTGTTCGGGACGTCAACTAAAGGTCAGATCATTCGCCCACTGGTCTCGCATTAGAGAATGCGGTGCGGTCGCCACCGAACGCGCCATCGCGGAGAACCCGGCACCGCCGCTACGACCTCGACATCACGCCTGCCCTCCGCTCGGTATCGGCGTGCGTGATCAGTCTGACGCCACGCTGGTAGGTAAAGTACGAATACGCCCACTGCAGCAGGACACTGAGGCGATTTCGGAAACCGACCAGGTACATGATGTGAACGAACAGCCAGAACCACCACGCGATCCAGCCAGTGAGACGGAAGCTCCCGAAGTCGGCAACCGCCTTGTACCGGCCGATCGTTGCGAGATTTCCCTTGTTCCGATACCGAAACGGGACGGTCTTCTCATCCCGAATCCGGCGCGTGACGTTGTCGGCAGCGCGCTTGCCCTCCTGATTCGCCGCCGGTGCCACCCACGGAACCTGAACGCCACGGGTGTCTTTCAGCGTTGCCATGTCACCGATCACGAAGACCTCAGGGTGGCCTGGCACCGACAGGTCGGGCTCCACAATGACCCGGCCGGCGCGATCGAGCGGCACGCCGAGCATCTTACCCAGCGGCGATGCAGCGTTGCCAGCGGCCCAAAAAATGGTTCGGGTCTCGATGCACTCGCCGGAGCCCAGGCACGCAACGCCCGGCTCCACTCGCGACACCACTGTATTGAGCCTCACCTCCACGCCGAGCGAGCGCAGATCCGCCAACGCGTGATCCGAGATCTCTTGTGGGAACGCCGCAAGCAGACGCGGCCCGCCCTCGATGAGCACCACTCGCGTGCGAGTTGGATCGATGCGGCGAAAGTCTCTGCGTATGCCGCGGAGCACGTCAGGAATGAGGCCCGCCAGCTCTACACCGGTTGGGCCACCACCGACCACGACTATAGTTAGGTACTGTTTGCGGTCCTCGGGATCATCGGTGAGCTCGGCCCGCTCGAGCGCCAGGAGAAAGCGCCGACGAATCTCGAGCGCATCGTTGATTCCCTTCAGTCCAGGCGCGATCGACTCCCATTCGTCGTGCCCGAAGTACGAATGACGTGCCCCAGCTGCGAGAATGAGGTAGTCGTAGTGCACGACACTCGAACGACCCTCGCCTTCATCGACGGTTAGATTGCGGTTAGCGACGTCCACAGCCACCACTTCAGCGAGCAATACTGTCGCATTCCTCTGCGACCGCAGTACGTGGCGGATGGGCGCGGTGATGTCGCTGGGATTGAGCGTGGCAGTCGCGACCTGATAGAGGAGTGGCTGGAATGTGTGGTGGTTGTTCTCGTCAATGACCGTCACGTCCACGTCCGCCCGTCGCAACGCTCGCGCGGCAGTGAGCCCGCCGAATCCGCCACCGACGATGACAACGTGAGGTCGCTCCGAGGCTGGTGTCATAGGGCAAAGCTGAAACGGGTGGGAGCTTGGCAAGACACGAGAATCTAACGCGGTCAGGGTTTGCTCCTGGCCGGTGAAGCAGCCTTGCTTGCGGTATACATGAGCGGATACTATGGCGCCTCGCCTCGCCATGCCCGCAACACACGCGACCTGACCCATTCCGAGATGACCAGCCCGAAACAGTCGTCAGCGCCGGCGACCCCATCGTTCCGCACCACGTTGATTCGCGTGATGGCGGTTCAGGTCGCAACAGTCCTGTTGCTCTGGCTGCTCCAGTCGCACTACACGTCCTGACCGGGATTCGTGCACGCGCTCGATTGGGCCATCATCGTGGTCTATCTCGCCTACGTCGGGATAGACGGCATACGGCGTACACGGCGCTCCACCGAGATCGAGGGATATCTCCTCGCGAACCGAAGCCTCCCGTGGTGGGCAGTCGGGCTCTCGGTCATGGCCACGCAGCTGTCCGCCGTCACGATGATCGGGACCACCGCGCAGGGCGCCACGGACGGCCTTCGATTCGTCCAGTTCTATTTCGGGCTCCCGCTCGCGATGGTGATCATCGGGGTTACCCTCGTGCCGTTTCTGCACGGCGCGAAGGTGTATACGGCGTACGAGTACCTCGAGCGTCGCTTCGATGCGAAGACCCGCTCCCTCACGGCATTCCTGTTCCTCGTGTCGCGCGGGATGTCCTGCGGGACGATTCTCGCGGCGCCGGCCGTGGTGTTTGCGTCCGTCTTCGGCTGGCCGATCGGGCTCTCCGTGGCGATCATGGGAGTCCCAACCGTTCTCTACACCGTGCTCGGTGGTGTGCAGGCCGTCACGTGGGCCGACGTGAAACAGATGGTGCTCGTCGTGACGGCGATCGTCGCGGTGATCACCGTGGCCCTCCTCAAGTTGCCGGTCAGCCCTGATACGGCGCTGCGAATCGCCGGTTCGGTGGGACGGCTCCGCGCGCTCGACTTCCACTTCGACATCACGCAGCAGTACACGTTCTGGTCGGGTGTCATCGGCGGCACCTTCCTCATGATGTCGTACTTCGGAACCGATCAGAGCCAGGTGCAGCGATTCCTCACGGCGAAGTCCGTGGATGAAGCACGCAGCTCGCTCCTCATCAGCGCGTACTGGAAGATCCCACTGCAAGCGGCGGTGCTGCTGGTCGGCGTGCTGGTGTTCGTGTTCTATCTCTTCGAGAAGCCGCCGATGCTGTTCAATCCGGCGCACGACCGGCGCGTGCGCGAGGCGGAGCCGGCGAAGTACCAGGCGCTGGCGGCCCAGTACGGCGCGGCGCTCGCGGAACGCGACGCGGCGGCACGTGGCATCGCGGCACACGATGCCGCGGCAACGCGCGATGCGTTCCGCTCTGCCGAGACGCGCGTCGAAGGCGTGCGAACGGAGGCGCTGGCCCTGGCGGAGCGCGTGACCGGCGAGCCGTCGAAGGATGTGAACTACATCATCCCGCACTTCGTGCTGTTCGACCTGCCCGTGGGCCTAACGGGGATCTTCATCGCCGCGGTCATGGCGGCGGCGATGTCGGCTGTCGCCGCGGAGCTCAACTCGCTCGCGACCGCATCGGTGATCGACTTCTATCGCCGGTGGGTGCGGCCCGAAGCGCCCGACGCCGAGTACTTGCGCGCCTCCAAGATCGCAACAGCGTTCTGGGGCGTCTTCGCGTGCGTGATCGCGACCTACGCGGTGAGCCTCGGTTCGCTGATCGAGGTCGTGAACCGCTTCGGTTCGTTCTTCTACGGCTCGATACTCGGCGTCTTTCTCCTGGCGATGATCCCCAGAGCTCGCGCGCTGGGCGCGTTCGTCGGGCTCATCGCCGGGATGTCGGCGGTTGGCGCGGTGAACTTTGGCCGGCCCGATGTGGCGTTCCTCTGGCACAACGTGATCGGCGCCGTGACGGTGGTCGCGGTCGGGCTACTCATCAGCAGTTTCACCCGACGAAGTTAGCAGCAGCTGCGTGCTGCGTGCGGCTGCTGGGCTGGTGGCCGACGGCTGCAAGAGACGCAGCTATCAGCCATCAGCCATCAGCCATCAGCCATCAGCCATCAGCCATCAGCTGCCCCCGGCAGCCAGCGTCAGCCAGCAGCGAGCCGCCGTCCCCCGTCGCCCGTCCCCGTCAGTCGCAGTCGCCAGTCGCCAGTCGCCCGTCCCCGGCAGTTGCCGGTCGCCCGTCGCCCTCCGGTTACGGCACCACCGCCTTCTCCGGCGCCTTCGCTGCCAGCAGGTTCACGAACAGGCGCGCAGCGCCCGGCACACCGTTCGGCAACTGACGGAAGAACGCGAGCGTCGTGTAGACGTACGTACCGGCGCCATACTTCGCCACCAGAATCGGCCCATCGTTAGGTGACTCGCCAGGGTCGTTCGTCGAAAGGACCCCGGCGTACTCTCCGGCATGCGTTCTCGGCATGTACAGCGTCCGGTCCTGGATCCAGCCCGCGAAGTCCGACTCGGTGATCGCGTTCGGGTACGTGAGCACTCGTGCCTTCGGGTCGAGGATACGCATCGGGCTCGATTCGTCCGTCACCCGATCCGCCGGTCGCGCGAGCGTGATCGGATACGGCATCATGCCCGGCCGAGTCATCTCGTACTGACCGTATTGCACCACCATCGTGCCGCCCTGTTTCACGTAGTCGAGCAGCGCCGCGTTGTTCGCCACCAGGGCGTCGTTCGACTCGTACGCGCGAGAGCCCACGACGATCGCGTTGAAGCGGGAGAGGTCCGTCTTCGGGATGTCAGCCGCGTTGAGCGTCGTGACACGCAGCCCAAGCTGCTGCAGCATCGGAGCCGAGTTGTCCCCCACGCCCTGGATGTACGCGATCACCGCGTCGGCCGGAACTTTGAGATCGACCGCTTCGATCGCGACGGTCGCATCGCGATAGAGCCGCTGCGGACGAATGTGATCGTACTCGATCGCCGTGTAGCCGCTGGTGTAGCGGCGCCCATTCGACTCCGCGATGGCCGAGATCGTGTGGCGCCCCGGCGGGAGCTCCCCACGAACGGTGAACGTCGCACTGCGCACCGCGCCGTAGGCCGGGAGCGTCACGGATCGCGCGAGCGAGTCGGCGCGAAGCCCGTTCGGTAGCCGCAGCGAGACCCGAACGTCCCGCGACGTAGTGGCGGCGGAGCGCACCTCCACGCGCAGCTGCCTGACGAGTGGCGTGCGCGCTGGCGCGTACTCCACGGCGCGATCCAACGTGACCGACAGCTCGGGAACGAACGCCAGCGGGCGACTCACATCGCCACGAAGTGGGTCGGCATACCGATACACGACCGGCGTGTCGAGCTCGACCGGACTTCCTTGCGCTGTGCCTGCCGTCAACCGGACCCTGACGACTGCCCCGCGCGTGGCAACGTTCTCGGGCTCGATCAGGCTGGCCTTCGCGAACATGTCGCCGTGGCGCGGTGGACTCAACCAGTATGGTCCATCGACAGGCGGCTCACTCTCCGCGCACTCGAATCCTCGCCACGTGCGTGAGCTGTCGGGGAGAATGGTGGCCGTACTGTCGTTCCAGAACACGGGCGATTCGCTGCGCATGCCTCCGCCTGGCGAATGCCCACGCTGGCAGTGGACGATGTACGACGGATCTGCTTGCACCGGCGTGCGGCCGCGGTTGTAGATCGTGACGGTGAGCGGCGCGCTGTCAGCCGTCGCGATCTGCTCGCGTGGAATCGTCGCTTCGATGGCGACCCCACTCGCGAGCGCAATCGCATTCACCGTTCGTCGGTACGCGCTCGACGCCGTCCTGCGCAAGTCATCCGACACGCGGAGCCGAGCCGCAGGCATGGAGCCGGAAGCCGCACCCGGGATCGTGGTATCGGGTGCGGCACCGAGTTGCGCCAGCGCGGCGGCCAGCTCACGCAGCGGCTGCACAGCCGAGGCTGGGTCTCGCAGGTACGGCGCACTCTGCGCTTGCTTCACTTTGGCCTGAATCAGATCGACGACCCGCACGACCTCGGGCGACGCGGGCGACGTCCTGAATCGCCCCCAGGTCGTGTCAATGCCATCGAACAGCGATGTCTCCGTGCCCGGCGCCGTCGACTCGTTCACGCGCGTCGCTTCGCGGCGCACCTGCGTGAACCGTGCCCCTTTCGGCTGGATCGATCCGAACGCCTGCGACTTGTGCTGCGACCGGCTCTCCGCCGCGATCTCGGCGTACGAACGTCCGAGCATCGCATTGAACTCGCCGACGTTGATGCGCAGCACTGGATCCGTCGCCACGGCCGACCACGCGCCACGATAGAACTTGAGCGGCGTCCAGCCACCCAACCCGGCGGTGGCGGTCCTCGGAAACCTCACCGTATCCCCCGCCACGTCGTACGCCTCACGAGCGAGGATACCCGACGCCTGATGATGGCCGTGCCCGTCGCGCGGCGTACCCGAGAACATCGCGACGATCACGTGCGGCTTGAACGAGCGCACGACCGTCACGACGTCGCGGAGGATCGAGTCGCGGGGCCAGTGCCTGAACGTCTCGTCGGACGTCTTCGAGAATCCGAAATCGTACGCCCGCGTGAAGTACTGGCGGCCGCCATCGATGCGCCGCGCGGCAAGCAGCTCCTCGGTCCGTATCGCGCCTAACGCATCGCCGAGCTCGTTCCCGAGCAGGTTCTGACCGCCGTCGCCGCGTGTGAGCGAGAGATAGGCGGTCTCCACGTGCCGCCCGCGCGCGAGCCACGTGATGAGCTGCGTGTCCTCGTCGTCGGGGTGCGCGGCGATGACGAGTACCCGCATGGGAACCGAGAGGCCGGCAATGGCCTCATCGAGCTGCGGGATACCCTGCGACCGAGCAGGATGTGAAAGCGCGAAGGTCGCTACCGTGGCGGCAGCGACCCCGAGCAGCGTGCGACGAAAATTCGGGATGTGCATCACGACCGTGCTGCCGCTTTCCGCCTGGTTGGGACCTCGAGGGTTTCGGTGACGATGCGCGCCTGCTCCTCCTGGTGCGACGCGACGTATCCTTCGGCCGGGCTCGCTCGCTCGGGTCTCCCGACGTAGCGAATGAGCATCGCATTTCCCGTGCAGGCCCGCAGGCGGGGCCAGACGTAGGTCCAGGCGCCCATGTTCTTCGGCTCCTCCTGGGCCCACACGACTTCGGTGACGTTGCGATAGAGGTCGACGACGCGCGAGACCTGCTCCGCCGGCCACGGATAGAGCTCCTCGACTCGCGCGATCGCTACGTTCGCCGGACGCTCCTTCGCGTTGAGATCGTAGAACAACTTGCCGGTGCAGAACACCACCCGCTGCACCTCGTCGCGCCGGTCGCCGATCGCTGGATCGTCTATCACCGACGCGAATCGACCGTTCACGAGATCATCGAGCCGCGACGCTGCCTGCGGCAGCCGCAGCAGGCTCTTGGGCTGCATGAGTACCAGCGGGCGGCGAGAATCCGACTTCGCCTGACGACGCAGGATGTGGAAGTACTGCGCCGGCGTGGTTGGGTACGCGACGGTCAGGTTCCCGTCGGCACAGAGCTGAAGGAAGCGCTCGAGCCGAGCACTGGAATGCTCGGGGCCCTGTCCCTCGTACCCGTGCGGCAGGAGCATGACGACACCGGAGTCCTGCGCCCACTTGGCGCGGTCGGCGGCGATGAACTGGTCAATGATCGGCTGCGCGACGTTGACGAAGTCGCCAAACTGCGCTTCCCACAGGACGAGTGAATCGTCGGCGGCGGTGCTGTACCCGTACTCGAAGCCGAGCACGCCGGTTTCGGACAGCGGGCTGTTGAAGATCTCGAACTGTCCTCTGGCGTTAGGCAGGTGCTGCAGCGGCGTGAACGTCTGCCCGGTGTTCGGGTCGTGCAGCACGGCGTGGCGGTGTGAGAACGTTCCGCGCTCGGCGTCCTGGCCCGACATCCGGACCGACGTTCCCTCGGCGAGCAGTGAGGCGAAGGCCAGCGACTCGGCATGTCCCCAGTCGATGCCCCCCTCCTCGCCCATCGCTTCGCGTCGGCGCTCGAGCTGCTTCGCCAGCCGCGGATGCGCGCTGAACCCCGTGGGCCAGGCCAGCAGCTGTTCGTTCAGCGCAACGAGTTGCTCGGCGCGGACGGCCGTCTCGACCACCGTCGGCGCCGGCTTGCTGTGCTCGATCTCGAACTCCTCGGTCTTGACCTTCTTCGACTCGTCGTAGATCTCCTCGAGCTCCTTCGCGACCTCGCGCTCGGCCGCCTGGACGTCTTCCGGCGTGACGATGCCCTCGCGGACGAGGCGCTCGCCCCACACCTGCCGCGGCGTGGGATGCGCCTTGATGGTTGCGTACAGCGTCGGCTGCGTGAACGTCGGCTCATCGCCCTCGTTGTGGCCGTGACGACGGTAGCCGACGAGATCGATGAGGAAGTCCTTGTTGAACTTGGTCCGATACGCGACGCCAAGCCGGACTGCCGCGATGCAGGCTTCCAGGTCGTCGGCGTTCACGTGCACGATCGGGATCTCGAACCCCTTCGCCAGATCGCTCGCGTAGTGCGTGGAGCGCGCGTCGGTGGGGTCGGTCGTGAAGCCAACCTGATTGTTGACGATGATGTGAAGCGACCCGCCGACGGTATAGCCGCGGAGCCGCGAGAGGTTCAACGACTCGGCCACAATGCCCTCGCCGGGGAACGCGGCGTCGCCGTGCACGATCACGGGGGCGACCGTGGCCGGGTCGAACTCGCCCGTTAGGCGCTCGCCGAGGCTCACCCGCTGACGCGCGCGCGCCACCCCCGTGACAACGGGATTCACGACCTCGAGATGGCTCGGGTTGGGCACGAGCTGCACCCCGATCGTTCGCCCATCGGCGAGCGTGCGCTCTGTCCGGGCACCGAGGTGGTACTTCACGTCACCCGTCTCGCTCTCGGCGGCGGCGGCGGCGTGCCGGCCGTCGAACTCGCCGAACACGGTGGCGTACGGCTTCCCGAGGATGTGCGTGAGGACGTTGATGCGACCGCGATGCGCCATCGCGATCACAACCTCCCGCGCGCCTGCGCGGCCGGCATCCTCGATGAGCACGTCGAGCATCGGCACGAGCGCGTCGGTCCCCTCGATGGAGAACCGCTTCATGTTCACCCACGCGCGTCCGATGAAGCGCTCGAGGCCATCCACCTCGGTCAGGCGCCGGAGGGCCGTGCGCTTCTCTTCCGGCGTCAGATAACGCGCGAGCCGCTCGTGCTCGATCGTCTCACGAAACCACTCGCGCTCCGCTTCTTCGCCAAGGTGCGCGAACTCGAAGCCGATGGTGGATGAATAGAGCTCGCGCAGTCGCGCCGCGACATCGGCGCCCGTGCCGACATCGAATCCAAGTGCCAGCGCCGGTACGAGCTGGAGGTCCGCGGCGGTGATGCCGTGGAATTCCGGGGTGAGCTCAGCGGCACCTGGCGGTGGCGATCCGAGGGGATCGAGCTGTACGGCGAGGTGACCGTACTGACGAATCGCGTCGACGAGTGCCGCCGCGCCGGCGACCTTGCGAAGATAGACCGGGTCCGCCGCAACGGTCGTGGCGCTCTTGTCGACGCCACCGAGCTGCTCGGCGAATCGGAAAAACTGGCGCCAGGACTCGTCGACTGACGCGGGATCGCGACGGTACGCCTCGTAGGTCTCGGCGATGTAGCCGTCGTTGTAGACGCTCGTGATTGGGGCGCTGGACATGAGGCGAAATCTACGGAGGGATGGGGGATGTGGGATGGGGGATGAGGGTTGACGGCGGCGCCTTTACCCTCATCCCGCGTCCCGCATCCCCTATCCCTATACCAACCTACTGTACCGGAGAGGGATGCAGAGCGTGAACGCGCTCCCCACCCCCGGGGTGGAATCCACGTCGATGTGTCCGCCCAGGAGTTGAGCGAGGCGGCTCGAGTTGTAGAGCCCGAGCCCCGTGCCACCATGCCGACGAGTGAGGCCGGCATCGAGCTGCGTGAACGGATGGAACAGCCGGTTCCGGTCGATGGCGTCGATGCCGATGCCCGTGTCGCGCACCTGAACGCGAACCTCTCCGTTGCGACGCTCGACCGTCAGCGAGATGCCACCCTTGTCGGTGAACTTGACGGCGTTGTTCACGAGGTTCACGAGGATCTGCCGGACCTTCTCGCCGTCGGTGTACAGCACGGGGGCGTGTTCCGGCATCGTGAACGCGACGTCCAGATCTTTCTGGCGCGCGAGCGGCTCCGCGATGCTGACGACCGCTTCGACGATGTCGCCGAGTCGGACGTCGCTGGGATGGACGGTCTCACGTCCCGCCTCGAGCGCCGAGAATGTCAGCAGCTCGTCCACCATCACCCCGAGCTGATGCGTGACAGACCGCATCCGGTCGACCATGTCGAGCTGATGGGCAGTGAGCGGGCCAACGATCTCGTCGGCGAGCAACTCTCCATACCCGGTCAGCGCCGTGAGCGGAGTGCGAAGCTCGTGGGAGATCGTCGCGAGGAAGGTCCCCTTCGCGTGGGTTGCCGCCTGCGCTTCCTCCAGAAGCCGCGCCTTCACGAGCACGATAGCCGCGTGATCGGCGATCGTTCTGAGTCGCTGCCGGTCCCGCTGAGTGAACGAGCTGCCGTCGTCGCGTTTCCACGCGCAGAGCAACCCGAGGGGCTGATCCGCGGCGATGAGCGGAGCGACGGCGACCTCGCCGACGCGTGCATCCGATGCGAAGATCGGACAGGCCAACGATGGATCGTCGTGCTCGACGATGAGGGTGCGACTGCGGAGTGCGTTGCCGGCGAGAGAGTCTCGGACATCGAAGAGCTTGCCCGCGTCAGGCGCGTCGGTGCCTGACGCGGCCAGGACGACGCCCTCCGCTCCCGCGAGCCGCGCGACGGCGGCACCGCTTGCGCCACCAATCTCGCATGCGGTGTCGCACGCCACGGAGAGCAAGGCGAGCGAGTCGGAGCCGGCCGCCATTCGATGTGCGAGGTCACGAAGGGGTTCAGCGTCTTCGCTTGCCGAGTCACGTGACCCGCGCGACATCTCGCGGATCTCGCGGATCTCGAAGACGAGCCACCCGGAGCGGGTGCGCGCGACGCGGACTTCGCGGATCGCATCAGCCGGCCCGCCTGGAAGCGCGGCGAGAAACGCGCGCGGCGTGCCGTCGGCAATCGTCGCGGCGATCTGCTGGTGGCCACGACCGTCGTGCAACGCGGGGAACGCGCTCCAGAAGTCGGTGCCGACGACGCTCGCGTCGGCGCCGAGCGCGTCCGCGGCAGCTTCGTTTATCGCGGACACGCTACCGTCCGGGAGGACACACACGATCCCGGTGCCTAGTGCGCCGAGAACGTCAACCCCGGCGGCGGACAACAGCGCCTCGTTGTGCGCGGCGCGGTCGATCCCCTTCGTCTTCACTTCAGGCCTGTTCAATGCTCGCCGTTCCTGCCTCGTCGCCGGCGTCGCTTTCCGGCCCGTTGGTCCGCTCGTGCGTGACACCACGAACAATAGAACGGGCGCGCGTATGATAACCTATCACGATCGGCGCGCAACAGGATGCTGCGATGCGTGTGGATGACGCTTCGATGCGCATCGCTCTCGTCAGGCAGGCGGCGCGGACGTCGACACCGGCCGGTCGAGCACAGAGCGCAGCGAGTAGCCGGCACTGGGTCGCACCGCGCGCAGCAGGCGACGCGCGTCGTCCTCGGTGAGCGAGGGCAGATAGAAGAAACCCGCGATGTTGTTCACGTCGAGCAGATGCATCTCGTCGGACCGCCGCGTGAGGCTGACGGCAATCACGGGAACGCGCGAGAGGAGCGGGTCTCGCTCCCACGGCTCGAGCGGAACGGTGGCCAACAGGTCGTATTCGCAGAACACGACGTCCGGCACGCGAGCATGTGCGGCGGGGATGGCGTCGGCGATTCCAACGACGCTCGAAGCATCGACGCCGAGTTTACGGAAGAACCGTTTGAAGTGGTCGCTCAGGTAGCGGTGGCGACCGACGCACAAAGCCTTCAATTCGCTGCTCTCTTTCGACATTGGTGACATTCGCCTTGGCACGCTGGCCCGAACCGCACCTGATATTGCGGCCGAAGGTTCGAATGTGATACCGCCGGGAACAGCGATTGGTCCAGGCGACATTGAGCGACCGGCCCCAACCGTTCACCGCGCACAACGGCGAATGTTGTTGCGCAGCGAGAGCGGGTGCAAGTGAAAGAAGGCTATCAGCCATCAGCCATCAGCCATCAGCTCAGACAGCGAAACGTCGAAGGGCGCCCGCCGTTCGGTCTCCGCCGTTCGAGCTGATGGCTGATGGCTGATGGCTGATAGCTAGTCCTCCATGCCTACGCGCTCCGGGAGCCGTAGTAGAAACGTACTTCCCTTCCCGCGCTCCGACGTCACCTCCAGCTCACCGCCGAGCAGCGTCGCGAGGCGCTTCGAGATCGGGAGGCCCAAGCCGGTACCGCCGAGCTGCTGCGAGTTCGACAGTTGCACGAACTCATCGAAGATCCGAGGGAGATCTTCCGGCTCGATGCCATCGCCGTGATCGGTCACCGCGACCTCGATGAGGTCCGGGGTGCCGAGTGAGAGATCGACGTCGATCGGGTGTCCGCGCCCGAACTTGATCGCATTCGACAGCAGGTTCAGCAGAATCTGTCGCACTCGGCGCGGGTCACTGACGATCGCCTTCGGATCACCGCCGACGTGGAGATGCAGCTCGGTCGCGTGCTCATCGGCGAGCGGACGCACGGTGACGAACAGATCCTCAATGGTGCCCGGGAAGGGGACCGGCTGCAACGTCAGCTCGATCTTGCCGGCCTCGATCTTCGAGAGGTCGAGCACGTCGTTCACGAGCTCCAGCAGATGATTGGCAGCCTTGTGCGTTCGCTGGAGGCCGTGGGTCTGCTTCTCGTTGAGCGGACCGTAAATGTGGTCGAGCAGCAGCGTGTTGTAGCCGATGATGGCGTTGATCGGCGTGCGCAGCTCGTGGCTCATCGACGCATAGAAGCGGTTGCGTGCCGTCATCGCCCGCTCGAGCTCTTCCTGGCGATCCTGCAGCTCATTGTTCAGCTGGCGGAGCTCGGCGGCATTGCGCGCGAGCGAGTCCGCCTGCGTGCGAAGCGCCTCCTGTGCGCGAATGCGATCGGTGACGTCGCGCGCGATGATCGCGTAGCTCCGGTCTCCCGCCACGTCGAGCGCGGATACGGATACCTCGAGCGGGAACTTCTCGCCCGTCGATCGATATCCGGTGAGCGAGTGGAGCTCGGACGTACTGCGGTCGGACTCATCTCCGCCGGCCGTCGTTAGGGCGCGGTCGAGCTGTTCATCCGCAATGACCTGGTCGACGTGACTGCCAATCACGTCCCGCGCGGCGCGCCCGAACATCCGCTCGGCGGCCGCGTTGAATATCTCGATGCGGCGTTCAGCGTCGAGCACGACGATCGCGTCCATCGCGGTGCTCACGATGTGCGCCGTGCGCGCTTCCTGCGCGAGAAAGCGAGCGCGGTGCTCGAGCTCTATCTGCCGAACGGCGGCCTCGTGCAGCAGACGCTCCTGCTGCTTGAGCTGGCGCTGCTTGCGATAGAGGTCGACGAACACGGCGACCTTCGACCGCAGGACGTCCGGCTGGAACGGCTTCGACATGTAGTCGACCGCGCCCACCGAGTACCCGCGGAAGACGTATGCCTCGTCCTTGCTGATCGCCGTGAGAAAGATGATCGGGATGTAGCGCGTGCGCTCGCGCGACTTGATCAGCTCGGCGGTCTCGAAGCCGTTGAGTCCTGGCATCTGCACGTCGAGGAGAATGACCGCGAAGTCGTCGGTGAGGAGGCACTTCAGTGCTTCGTCGCCGGAGTGAGCGCGCACTGTCCGCTCGGCGAGCGGCTCGAGGATGGCCTCCAGCGCGAGGAGGTTTTCCGCCCGATCATCGACGAGCAGGATATTGACAGGCTCGTCGCCCGGGTCGCGCTCGACCTCGGTGGCGGACTCCCGTAGGGTAGCGGTCACGAGAGCGGCGCCCTGACGCGGTGCTCGGCAGGCGGCCGCGGCGGCGCGATCGCGATGAGCTGATTCGCAATGCGGTCGAGCGGGACCACATGCGCGTCGGGAACGGCGCGCAGCGCGGCACGCGGCATCGCCGCCCCTTCCGCCGTCTCCGGGTCCTGGACGATCGCGTAGCCGCCGCGGTCGGCAATCCGTTTCAGGCCTAACGCCCCATCCTCGTTGGCTCCGGTGAGGACCACGCCCACCGTTCGCCGGCCGTACTCGTCCGCGGCCGAGACGAACGTGACGTCGATCGACGGCCGGCTGTAGCGCACCGGGGCATCGGTCGTGAGCGAAAAGAAGCCGTGCTCGACGAGCAGATGGTAGTTGGCGGGCGCCACGTACACGTGACCGGCCACGATCGGTCGTTTGTCATCGACCTCGACGACGCACAATCCGGTGTGTGCCTGAAGGAGCTCGGCGAGAAATCCCGCCGCGTCCGGGCTGCGGTGCTGCACGACGACGATCGGCAGCGCAAAGGTCGCGGGCAGCCCGGCCACTACCCGCGACAGCGCGTTGAGACCGCCCCACGAGGTTCCGATCACGACGATCTCGTACACGATGTTACCGGACCTTCCGGTAGATTTTCTCGGCGCTCGAGAGCTCCTCGTACGAGTCTTCGTACCTGGAGAGCCGGAGCGTCTCCTTCGATCCGAGACACAGGATCCCGAGATGCACGAGGGACTCGTGAAAGAGTCGGTGCACGCGGGTCTGGAGGTCGCGATCGAAGTAGATGAGCACGTTGCGGCACAGGATGACGTTGAACTCCGCAAACGACCGATCGGTAACGAGGTTGTGCTGCGAGAACACGACGTTGCGCTGCAGCGCCGGAGAGAAGAGCGCGCCGTCGTACTTCGCGACATAGTACTCCGAGAACGATCGTGTACCGCCGGCTCTGATGTAGTTCTCGGTGTACTCCTGCATCCGCTCGAGCGGAAAGATGCCGGCCCGCGCGCGGTGCACGACGACTTCGTTGATGTCGGTCGCGTAGATGCGCGCGCGTCCGTAGAGGCCCTCCTCCTCGAGGAGAATGGCCATTGAATAGACCTCTTCTCCCGTCGAGCAGCCGGCATGCCAGATCCTGATGAACGGATAGGTCCGCAGAAGCGGCACGACCTTTTTCCGGAACGCGAGATAGAACGCCGGGTCCCGGAACATCGCCGTGACGTTGATCGAGAGGTCGAGCAGCACCTGCTCCATCATCGCGGGCTCGTGGAGCAGGCGCTCCTGCAACGCCGACACGGTCGTCAGTCCTTCGGCTTCGATCCGCCGCCAGAGGCGACGGCGGATCGAGGCGTAGGCGTACGAGCGAAAATCGAAGCCGTAGTGACGGTAGATCCCCTCGAGCAGGAGCTCGATCTCGAGCCGCTCCAGCTCGGGATCGTACGACAGCGGCGCCGCCGCAGAGTCACTGAGCGACGGCCGCGAGCCACGGGCCGCGTTGGTCTGGTCCTCGCGCCGGCGCCCGGTGGCCGCGGGTTCGGTGGCCGACACCGTCATCGATACAACCACACCCGCATGAGCGAGAGCAGCTGCTCCGTGTCGACCGGTTTCGTGATGTAGTCGGACGCTCCGGCGGCAATGCACTTTTCGCGGTCACCCTTCATCGCCTTCGCCGTGAGCGCGATGATCGGCAGCGATCGGAACCGCGGATTCTGCCGGATGGCCCGCGTCGTCTCGTACCCGTCCATCTCCGGCATCATGACGTCCATCAGCACGAGATCCATATCGGGACCGCTCTCCAGCCGGGCGAGCGCCTCCCGGCCGTTTTCGGCGAATGCGACGTTCATGCCGTGCGACTCGAGCACGCTCGTGAGCGAGAAGATGTTGCGGACGTCGTCGTCGACGATGAGCACGTGCTTGCCGGCGAAGACGGCATCCGTGTTGTGCAGTTGCTCGAGCATGCGTCGCTTCGTCTCGGGCAGCTTCGCCTCGACGCGATGGAGGAAGAGCGCCGTCTCGTCGAGGAGCCGCTCCGGCGACTTCACGTCCTTCACGATGATCGTTTCGGCGTATTTGCGAAGGCGGGTTTCCTCCTGCTGGGAGAGATCGCGCCCGGTGTAGATGATGATCGGGATCTCACGAACGGTCTGGCGCTGATCGCTCTTCACTCGTTCGAGCAGATCGAATCCGGTCATCCCGCCACCGAGGCCGAGGTCGAGGACCATACAGTCGAAGTGACCTCGGTGAAGCTCGTCGAGTGCTTCCTCACCCGACGCCACGGTGACGATCTCGATGTCGTCGTCGCCGATGAGCTCGACCATGCTGCGCTGCTGGCCGACGTCGTCCTCGACGATCATCAGTCGCTTGACGCGGTTGTCGATGAACGATCGGATGTGACCGAACGCTTCATCGAGCTTCGCCTTGTCGACCGGCTTTTCCAGGTACGCGATCGCGCCGGCCATGAGGCCCTGCTGTCGGCGGTCCACGCCCGAGATGATGTGGACGGGGATGTGCCGCGTGTCGGGGCTGCGCTTCAGGCGGTCGAGCACCTGCCAGCCGTCGACGCCGGGCATGTCGATGTCCAGCGTGATCGCGTCGGGCTTGTACTCGTGTGCGAGATGAATGCCGGTCTCGCCGTCGAGCGCAATGAGCCCGAGGAATCCCTTGTCACGCGCCATCTCCAGCAGCACGCGCGCGAAGTTGAGATCGTTCTCCACGATCAGGACCACCCGATCGGTGGGCTGGATTGCGTCGCGATCGTCAGGTGGGGAATCGGGAATCGGGAATCGGGAATCGATGGGAAGAGCGGTCCCGACGTTCGCGTCGGTCGGCTGTTCGACTTCTGCGTCCTCGACCGCGGCCGTGCCGGTGACTTCCGGCACACGAGCGTCCCGCGGCGTGGCGTTAGGCACCGCGACCGGCGGGACCGCTCCCGCCGCCCGCGACGGACGCTGCTCACGGTTCGGTCGCGGCAACAGCCGCGGTTTCCCCGATTCCCGATTCCCGATTCCCGATTCCCGACCAGCAGGCGTTCCACCCCCCGACGTGTCGACAAACCTATCAGGGAGGAAGAGCGTGAACGTACTCCCCACTCCCGGCGTGCTCTCGACACGAATCTCGCCGCCTAACAAGCGCGCGATCTCCCGGCTGATCGAGAGGCCGAGCCCCGTGCCGCCATACTTGCGACTCGTCGCCCCGTCGGCCTGCTGGAACGACTCGAAGATCAGCCGTTGCTTGTCCTTCGCGATGCCGATCCCTGTATCGCTCACCGCGAAGGCGATCACCGAGTTGGCGTTGTCGAGCGATGGATTCGCGAACCGCCGGCCACGCTCCGCCGCACGAATCGTCAGGCTGACGTGCCCCTCGTGCGTGAACTTGAACGCATTCGACAAAAGGTTTTTCAGCACCTGATGCAGCCGCTGGCCGTCGGTGACGATGCGCGCGGGCGTCCCGGGTTGCACTTCGACCGTGAACCCGAGCTGTTTCTGATCCGCCACCGGGCGAAAGCCCTTGTCGACCTGGTCGCGGATGTCGGTCACCGCCACTTCCGTCGGGTTCACCTCCATCTTCCCCGCCTCGACCTTCGACAGGTCGAGCACGTCGTTGATGAGGTTCATGAGATCCGTACCCGACGTCAGGATCGTGTTCGCGTACTCGATCTGCTTCGACGTGAGATTGCCGTCCTTGTTCTCCGACATGAGCCGCGCGAGGATCAGCAGCGAGTTGAGCGGTGTGCGAAGCTCGTGCGACATGTTCGCCAGGAACTCGCTCTTGTAGCGCGACGACAGCGACAGCTGCTCGGCCTTCTCCTCGAGCGCGACACGCGCGGACTCCACCTCCGCGTTCTTCTGCTCGACCTTCTTGTTCTGCTCGGCGAGCAGACTCGCCTTCTCCTCCAGCTCCTCGTTGACCTGCTGCAGCTCCTCCTGCTGGTCCTTGAGCATCTCCTCGGACTGCTTGAGCGTACGCGCCTGCTGCTCGAGCTCCGAGTTGGACCGCCGCAGCTCTTCCTGCTGGCGCTTGAGCTCCTCGGACTGGCTCTGCAACTCCTGCGTCAGCTTCTGCGACTGCTCCAGCAGCTCCTCGGTGCGCATGTTCGCCGCGATCATGTTGAGCACGACGCCGATCGATTCCTGGAGCTGGTCGAGGAACGTCTGATGGATCTGGCTGAACGGCAGGAAGCTCGCGAGCTCCACCACTGCCTTCACGTCACCCTCGAACAGGATCGGAAGGACGATGATGTTCCTCGGTGGCGCCTCGCCAAGCCCCGACGTGATCTGGATGTAGTCCGGCGGAACGTTCGTCAGCAGGATGGGCTTCTTCTCGATCGCCGCCTGCCCAACGAGTCCCTCGCCCAGCTGCCAAACGTTGTTGAGGTGCTTGCGCTCCTTGTACGCATAGCTCGCAATGAGACGCAGTGCGCCGCCGTGGCCGTTCTCCTGCTCCATGATGAAGAACGCACCCTGGCGCGCCTGCACCAGCGGCGTGAGCTCGCTCATGATGAGTCGCGCGACGGTGTCGAGGTCCTTCTGGCCCTGCATCATGCGCGAGAACTTCGCGAGGTTCGTCTTCAACCAGTCCTGCTCCGCGTTCGCCTCGGTCGTGTTCTTGAGGTTCGCGATCATCTGGTTGATGTTCTTCTTCAGCTCATCGAGCTCACCCTGTGCCTGCACGGTGATCTGTCGACTCAGGTCGCCGCGCGTCACCGCCGTCGCGACGTCCGCAATCGACCGCACCTGCACCGTGAGGTTGTTCGCGAGCAGATTCACGGAGTCGGTGAGGTCCTTCCACGTCCCCGCGACCCCCGGCACTTCGGCCTGTCCACCGAGCTTGCCCTCCGTGCCGACCTCCTTCGCCACGCGCGTCACTTCGTCGGCGAAGGCGTTGAGCTGATCGACCATCGTGTTCACGGTGCTCTTGAGCTCGAGGATCTCCCCTCGCGCATCCACCGTGATCTTCCGAGAGAGGTCGCCCTTCGCGACCGCCGTCGTGACGTCGGCGATGTTGCGAACCTGGTTCGTCAGGTTCGACGCCATGCCGTTCACGTTGTCGGTGAGGTCGCGCCACACGCCCGCCGCACCCGGCACCTTGGCCTGCCCGCCGAGTCGGCCTTCGCTGCCTACCTCACGCGCAACACGAGTGACTTCGTCGGCGAAGGAGTTGAGCTGGTCCACCATCGTATTGACGGTGTTCTTGAGCTCGAGAATCTCGCCGCGTACGTCAACCGTGATCTTCTGCGACAGGTCGCCGCGAGCGACCGCGGTCGTGACCTGCGCGATGTTGCGCACCTGCGTCGTTAGGTTGCCGGCGAGGACGTTTACGTTGTCGGTGAGGTCCTTCCACGTGCCGGCGACCCCCGGCACGTTGGCCTGCCCGCCGAGTCGCCCTTCCGAGCCCACTTCCTTCGCGACCCGCGTGACCTCGGCCGCGAAGCTCGACAGCTGGTCGACCATCACGTTGATGGTCGTCTTCAGGTCGAGCACTTCTCCCTTCACGTCCACGGTGATCTTCTTCGACAGATCACCCTTCGCGACGGCCGTCGTCACCTCGGCAATGTTGCGAACCTGCGTCGTGAGGCTCGACGCCATGAAGTTCACGTTGTCGGTGAGGTCCTTCCACGTGCCGGCAACGCCCGGCACCCTCGCCTGCCCGCCCAGCTGGCCTTCCGCGCCGACCTCACGTGCCACGCGCGTGACCTCGCCCGCGAAGATCGAGAGCGAGTCCACCATCTTGTTGATGACGTCCTTGATCTGCAGGATCTCGCCCTGCGCTTCGACCGTGATCTTCCTCGTCAGGTCGCCGCTGGCGATCGCGGTCGCGACGCCCGAGACGTCGCGGAGCTGAACGGTGAGGTTGCCCGCCATGCCGTTCACGGAGTCGGTCAGATCTTTCCACGTGCCGGCGACACCTGGCACGCTCGCCTGGCCGCCAAGCTTTCCTTCCGTTCCAACCTCTCGAGCAACACGCGTCACTTCCGAGGCAAAGCCGTTGAGCTGATCCACCATCGTGTTGACGGTGTTCTTGAGCTCGAGCAGCTCACCGCGCACATCGACCGTGATCTTCCGAGAGAGGTCGCCCTTCGCGACCGCCGTGGTGACGTCGGCGATGTTACGAACCTGGTTCGTCAGGTTCGACGCCATGTAGTTCACGTTGTCCGTCAGATCCTTCCACGCGCCCGCAACGCCCGGCACCTGCGCCTGGCCCCCGAGCTTCCCTTCCGTTCCCACTTCCTTCGCAACGCGCGTCACCTCGGACGCGAACGCGTTGAGCTGGTCCACCATCGTGTTAACGGTGGTGCCGATGCGAAGAAACTCACCCTGCACCGACTTGCCGTCGATCTCCAGCACCATCTTCTGCGACAGGTCGCCGTTGGCGACGGCCTTGATGACGCGCGCGACCTCGCTCGTCGGCGCAACGAGGTCGGTCACCAGCGAATTGAGCGCACCGGCGCTGTCGGCCCAGCCACCAGTCATGCCCTCGAGCGAAACGCGCGCGGTCATGTCACCCTTGCGGCCGACGATGTCACTGATGCGACTCAGCTCCTTGGCCATGCGCTCGTTTCTCGACGCGACATCGTTGAACGTCGATACGATCTCCGCCATGAGCGGATCACGCGACCTTGGCAACCGAACCGCGAAGTCGCCACTGCGCAGGTCGCGAAGGCCCGCGAGCAACTCGTTCAAGTCCGCCCGTGTGATGCCATCGGATGGCTCACCACGCTCACCGGACGCTCGATCGTCCTCGGTCAACGCGGTGCCGCCACGTCTTCTCTGGCCGCCACCATTTCCCGCGTCGGCCAGCTGGGCGGCGGAGGATGAGTCTCGCTCACTACGTCGTCCGCCGTTGCTCGACGCACGACGAGAGCGACGAGAGCTGCCTTCCGATGTGGACGCGTTATCGCTGCGCCCAGGAAGATCACGGTCGACTTGCGAATCGCGGTCGCCGGCCACGGAAACTCCGTCTGTTCGGATGGGATGGGGCGGGAAGGAACTGTTTCGTTCCTCCCGCGTGCTCACCCCGCCCTCTTCAAGATGAATACCGCTGAGCCGCCGCTGTGTCCGGCGTGTCCACGGCGGGTTCCGCGCCCCGATCGGCAGGTACGTCGCCGGTGACCAGCCTCACGTCGATCCCGCCGTTCGACGTCCGGAAAATGGGCTCGAGACGAAACCGAAGCTGCCGTTCGAGCGCCGGATCGGCGGACAACAGCGCGAACCGCCAGCCGGGACACTTCGCGCGAAGGACGTTGCCGAGCTGGGCGTACAGGTTGCGCAGGCGATCGCGCTCACCCACACGGACGCCGTACGGAGGGTTCGAGACGATCCAGCCTGGCGGAGAAGCCGGCGGAATCGCGGAAACCGGGCGCTCGGAGAACTCGATGTCACCCAGAACCCCGGCGCGCTCGGCGTTCGAGACCGCCGCCTGGATCGCGCCCGCATCGCGATCGGAACCCTTGATCGGCGCGGGCGCAGCGGCGATGACGCGCGATTTCGCGGCTGACACGACATCGTCCCACAAACGGGAATCGAAGTCCGGCCAATGCTCGAAAGCGAACCTTCTCCCGAGTCCCGGCGCAATGCGTCGCGCGATCAGCGCCCCTTCTATAGGTATGGTGCCTGATCCGCACATCGGATCGATGAGCGACGTGTCGCCTTTCCAGCCGCTCGCGACGAGCATGGCTGCCGCAAGGGTCTCCCGGAGTGGTGCCTTCGCAAGCGCCTGTCGGTACCCGCGCAGGTGGAGCAACGCGCCGGAGCTGTCGATGCTGATCGTACACCGGTCGTGCAACAGCCTCACGAGAATGAGCTGGCTGGCGGCATCGCTTTCCGCCGTCGCGAGGTGAACGCCCGTCACGCGCGACATGATCGCACTCGCTACCCGCTCCGCGACGGCGTCCGAATGGTACAGGCGTGACTTCCGACACGTCACGCGGAGCGAGACGCCAGGGCTCGGCGAAATGAACGCCTCCCACGGCACCTTGGACGCCCGGCGCTCGAGCTCGTGAAACGCCTTCGCGGTAAACTCGGCCGCACGAACGACCACGCGACTCGCGGTGCGGAGGTGCAGGTTCGCTTCGTAAAGCGTTTGGCGCGTAGCAGCGAAGGTCGCGCCTCCTTCCACGGCATGGGCGTCGCCGCGCCCGAGCGCCTTGAGCTCGTCCACCGCGAGCCGCTCGAGACCGGGAGCGGTGATGACGAACGCGTCATACGGCGGTCGCGATCCCATGCCGGAATCTACTCGGTCACCTGACGGGCTCTCGACCTCGATGGTGTCGACCTGGCTCCGATCGAGGTTTAGCGGTAGTCCCTCGGCGCCAGGCGACGACGCCTCATCGCCGAGGTTCCGCCATTACTCGAGAGGCTGCGATACGGCACGGCCGGCCTCATCGAGCAAATCTCCGCAGCGCGGACGTGATTCGGAGAATCGACGCACGCAGCGCGGACACCGCCGATGCCTGAAACCATAGAGAGGGGCACCATGCTCCCCCAACGAAGACAGCTGGTAACGGAGAGCTGGAAGGCACTGGCTCCCAACGGCGCCCTTGTCGGCGCCATCTTCTACCGCCGCCTGTTCGAGATCGACCCGGGTCTACGTCCGATGTTCTCGGCGGTGGCGCTGGATGAGCAGATCCACGAGCTCGTAACGATGCTCGATCTCGTGGTACACTGGCTCGACGTCCCGGACAAGCTGGTTCCGGTGCTCAAGAAGCTGGGCGAGCGTCACTCGTTCTACGGCGTTAGGGACGACCACTACGGAAAGTTCGGCACCGCGCTCATCGGCACGCTCGAGGAGCGCCTCGGCGACAAGTTCACGCCAGAGCTCAGGGGTGCCTGGAGCGAGGCATTCCTCGTCATTTCCTCGCTGATGCGTCGTGGCGCCGCGAAGATCAGCGGCGCGTTCCCGGCCGCGAAGGCGGAGGATGTTCTACGCTGACTGACTGCGGCTTCGGGCGGATGCCTGACGGATGGCGGAACGGCGCGAACGCATATTCCGTCGAAACCAACCAAACCAATCCGATCAGGTATCCGCCGACCACGTCGGTAGGCCAGTGCACGCCGAGGTACAGTCGGGAATAGAGGATTATGGCCATCAGGATGACCGCGGCCGCAAAAGGCCACCGCCACTGACGCTCGCGGAAGAGCATGAGCGCGATCGTGAAGAAAACCGACGCGCAGACGATCGCGTGACCACTCGGGTACGATGACCAGGCGTACTGGCCACGGTGTTCCCAGAGATCAGGACGTGGGCGGCCGAACGCGTCCTTGAGTACGGCGTTCATGATGAGGCTGCCTAGCGAGACCGTGACGACCTGAAGCGCAAGCTCCCCCCGACCCCGTTTTCGCCACAGCCAGAGCGAGACGAGTGCGATGACTGGCAGCAGCGTCAGGTTGGTTCCAAGCCACGGAATTCCGAGCATCACCCAGTCGATCGCCACTGGCGCGGGGTGATGGATCGAGAGCATCAGCGCGCGTTCCCACGGCAAGCCTGTCTGCCAGTCGCCACTGGCCTCGAGCCGCAACGCGTACAAGACGCCGACGCCGGTGCTGAGGAGCATCCCGGCGACGCTCACGATGATGGCGCGTCGCCAGGGGTGGGTCGCTTTGAGATCGATTGCGGCTACCGACGTTCTTCGGTGGGTGGCGGGTTGACCAGCGTATCGCGAGCGTCGGTGGTGATGTCGCCGGACTGTTGCCGAAGTCGCTCGGTCTCGGCAGGCGATAGGTCGGCGGCATCTACGACGCGACGTCGGACGACCTCTTCGACGACCATCTTGTCGTGCGATGGGCCGTACCGAACGGACCGATCGGCGACGATGCCGGGGCGGTTTTCGGCATCCACGTCGAACATCGACGTGTTGAGCACGACTCGACGGGTCTCGCGATCGATCCACGCGGCCTTGATCGGCGCGAGCGTGTGGCGGTCGTCGCGTTTGAGGTCGATGTCGATCATGACGACTTCGCCTATGTCGGTGTCGACCAGCAGATCCTCGATGTCACCGAGCTCGCGTCCGGTCGCGGTGAACACGCTCCACCCGCGGATGTCCGGTTCGCCGTCGACCACTTTGTAGTCGTGGAGGTCCTTCATGGGGACGAGCCGGCGTGTTTGGTCGGGGTTGGGACCGACACCCGCCTCGTCGCGCATCCCGCGCCTGGATTTCCTCGATCCG
Source organism: Gemmatimonadaceae bacterium (assembly GCA_036274195.1). GTDB lineage: Bacteria > Gemmatimonadota > Gemmatimonadetes > Gemmatimonadales > Gemmatimonadaceae > JAJKIV01. Next base: position 24,256 of record DASUGD010000152.1, read on the forward strand.
CGGTCAGCCATGGCTTGGGCCCTCCGTGCTCGTGATGGCCGGCGTGAGGAGCGATGTCCGGGCGGAATCCGCTGGCGCCGCGGTCGCCGGCGCCGAGCGGGAGGTGGACATCAGGTACCAGAGGCCCGCCACGATGATCGCGAGAATGATGATCGCCCAGAGCCAACCAAGCCCGCTTCGCTTCGCCTCGACCTTGATCTCCGCCATTCCTGCCTCCTACACGCAAGCCAGAACGTCCTTCGACGCCGTGGAGGTAGTGCAAACGGGAAGCCAACTGGGGCACGCCGCTCATAAGGCCGAGTGTGCAAAAATGCGGAACGAAAAGTGCCTCCGGCCAGACGTCATGGCGAAGCATGCTCACGAGCACGCGTCTGCCCGACGCGCGCGTGATCTACTCACGCAGCGTTTCGGGCACGTGGAGTTCCAGCCAGGCCAATGGGAGGCGATGCAGGCGCTGCTCGACGGGCGCGATGCGGTCGTCGTTATGCCGACTGGAAGCGGGAAGTCGCTCATCTACCAGCTCCCCGCGTTGATGTTGCCCGGGCTTACCGTGGTGGTGAGTCCGCTGATCGCGCTGATGAAGGATCAGCAGGACAAGCTGAACGCGGTCGGCGTCGACGCGCTCGCCATGCATTCGCACCTGTCGGGCCCAGCCACGCGTGAGACGCACCGACAGATCGAGGAAGGCGAAGGCTCGATCCTGTACGTCACGCCGGAGCGGTTCAAGGACCGTGACTTCTTCGAGCGCCTTCTCTCGCGGAAGGTGAGCCTCTTCGTCGTCGACGAGGCGCACTGTGTGAGCCAGTGGGGCCACGACTTCCGGCCGGATTTCCTGACGCTGGGGTCCATCGCCAGCCGGCTCGGGCGCCCCCCGATTCTGGCGCTCACGGCCACCGCGACCTCCGAGGTGCGCGACGACATCGTTAGGCAGCTCGGCATGCGGAACCCGTTCGTGACCGTCACCGGGTTCGCGCGGCCGAACCTGCGATTCGAGGTCGTGCGCGCCGTGAACAACGCGGTGAAGGATGAAGCGCTCGACCGCATCCTCCGCGAGACCCCCGGAAGTGGCGTGGTGTATCTGGCGACCATCCGCGAGGCGGAGCGCCTCTACGAGGAGCTGCGGCAGAACTATCGGGTGGGTCTCTATCACGGCAAGATGCCGGCGGCGGACCGTCGGCAGACGCAGGACCGGTTCATGGCCGGTGAGCTCAAGGCCATGGTGGCAACCAACGCGTTCGGGCTAGGCATCGACAAGCAGGACCTGCGCTTCGTGGTGCACTACCACTTCCCCGGATCGGTCGAATCGTATTACCAGGAAGCGGGTCGCGCCGGACGCGACGGGTTGCCCGCGGTGTGCACCGTGCTCTATCGCGTCGAGGATCGCCGCATCCAGTCGTACTTCCTGGGTGGCAAGTACCCGGAGGTGGAGGAAGCGGCGCGGGTGGCGCTGGTGCTCGAGTCGGTCCCGCTGAACACGCCGGTGCACGTCGATGAGCTGGCGAACAAGTCGGGCGTCCCGCACCGCAAGGCGCGGATCGTGATGGTGTTGCTCAAGCGGCACGGCCTCGTGCGCGAGCATCGCGGTGGCCGGTGGGAGCGCATGCGCAACAATCTCGTCGCCTGCGATCTGAGCGCCGATCTCATGGACTACGAGGAGCGGCGCGCGCGTGATCAGTCGAAGCTGCGTTCGATCATTGCGTTCTGTCAGACCGCGCAGTGTCGCACGCGCTATATCCTCGAGTACTTCGGCGAGGATGTCGCGCCGGACTGGGAATGCGGCAACTGCGACGCCTGCGACGAGATGG